>CAYYGF010000001.1:0-11486 GCA_964471315.1 uncultured Oscillospiraceae bacterium
GGTGAAAGCACATGAACTCCCTTTTTCCGTTTGGCAAATGAGAAAAGAAGGAGAAAACCCAAAAATGGCGAACTGCAACAGCAAGTTGCAATTCGCCATGAAGGAAAACAGATTGACAGGGAAAGGGAAGCGGAGGTTTTTTGCGCGGCATCCCGGAATGGAATACCCCGAGCAGGAAAGAACGGCCGATCTCGATCCGGATTATTCGGAAACCGTTTCTCCGGGCCAGTCGAGGATTCCACCGAATTCCACAATATTCGTGTAACCCAAGGCTGCTAGCTTGCCGGAGGCCTGCTTGCTGCGATTGCCGCTGCGGCAGTAGACCAGAATCAGTTGATCCTTATCCGGCAGCTGAGAGATTTCTTCGGTGCCAATGGCTTCGTTGGGGATATTGATGGCGTCGGGGATGTGGGCCTGCTTGAATTCCTCCGGTGTCCGCACATCCAGAATGAGGTAGCCGGTTTCCTCCTGCATCATGGTGATGGCCTCGTCCATGCCAATTTGGCGGTATGTGGGTTCCTTTGCAGGGGCTGCGCAGGCAGTGAGCAGCAGGAGCATCAAGAGCGTGGGGATGACTTTGTTCATAGGGAATCCTCCAAGGATCATGGGGTGGTTACGGCTTGTTTATGTATTGGATGGAATCATGATGGTTTTTCCGTTCTGCAATGCAAACATCTCTATTGGTTGCGTTTTATTATTGTACGATATTTACAGAAAATTGTCCACTGTATTTTGCATATTTTCACGGGAAGCCTCGGAAATAGCTGCCGCCGGGGGAAAATATTGGGAAAAGCGCTTTGGGGAAATTGCTTTTCCAAAAGAATATGCTATAATGAAACAAAGGGGGGAAAAATCCCGTGGGAAACATGACGGCTTTTCAATGTCTTCGGCGGCATTGGGCGGTGGCGCTGGGTGCGGCGTTGTTATTCCTTGCGCTGATTGGAGGCGCTGTGTGGTTCTGTACGCCCATGCCGGAGGGAACAGTCATTGGTACCGTGGAGGTTTCCGGCCTGCCTGTTTGGAAGGCGGGAAGAACGCTGCGGGAGGCGCTGGCGGAAACCCTGTACAGCCAGGATCTGGCGGTTTCCCTGCCGGAGCAGACCCTGCTGCTGTCCCCGGAGGAAACCGGGGTGCGGGTGAAGCTGTTGGATGCCCTCGCTGCTGCCCGGAAGACGGGCGGGGAAATCTCCCTTGCCCCCTATATATCGGTTCGGGAGGAGCGGATCCATTCGGTGCTGTCGGAGTACGCCGCCCGGTACGATACCCGACTGATCCAGCCTAGCTGGCATTTGGAAGGAGAGGCACCCAATCTGAAAACGGACGCATTCGATCTTGACGCGCCTGGAGAAACCCTGGTGCTGACTATGGGCACCCCGGAACGGCATCTGGACATGGAGGGCGTGACGGATCGTATATTGGATGCCTATGCCAAGGCGGTGCCGCTGTGCCGGGAGGGACGGTTTTCCGTAACGCCGGAGGTTCCGGCCCAGGTGTTGGCCCAAGTGCCGGATGTGGAACAGATTTACCGGGAATATCACTTAGAGCCGGTGGATGACGGGGTGGATCGGGAAGCGTATTGCCTGGTTCCCGGTACCTATGGCCGCAGCTTTGATCGGGAACGTCTTGAGGAGGCGATTGCCAGCGGGGAGGATGGGCAGATTCTGACGGTGCCTATGACCTATGACCCGCCGGAGCTTATGGGGGAGGCTGCGTGCTTTCAAGATGTGCTGGGCCAGTACGAGACTCGTCATACCAACGATGAAAACCGAAATACCAATCTTCGCCTGCTGTGCCAGGCGTTGGACGGTGTGGTAGTGGAGCCGGGGGAGGAATTCTCCTTCAATGGCACAGTGGGGGAGCGCACCAAGGAGAAGGGCTATCAGCCGGCGCCTGCCTATTCCGGCAACCGGCTGGTGAATGCCTACGGCGGCGGTGTCTGCCAGGGCTCTACCACGCTGTATAACTGTGTGTTGCTGGCGGATCTGGAGGTGACAAGCCGATCCGGCCATGGGGCGAAGGTGGGCTATGTTCCCGCAGGACTGGACGCCTCCGTGAACTGGGGGACGACGGATTTCCGATTCCGAAACAACTTCCATTTCCCGGTGAAGATCCAGGCGGAGGTGTCGGATGGCTATGTCCGGATGAAGCTTCTGGGTATTGACGAAAAGGATTACTGGGTGGAGATGGAAAGCACCTCCGGCGAGGACGAGACGGCGATCTATGCCCGCAGCTACAAGTGCAAGTATGACAAGCAGACCGGAGCGCTGCGAAGCCGGGAGGTGGAGGCGTTCTCTACATATTATAAGAATTTGTCTTAAGGCAACACCGCACAATGGGGAATGCGGGCTTCGGCGGAGCTTTTGCCCCGTTACGCGGTGCTACCCTAAGAAAGGGATAGAAAATGGAGGAGGATGCATATGTTCTTTTTTGCGCCGCTGGTGATGGCACCGGCGTTCTATCTGATGGCACTGTATGTTCTGGCCGCGGTGGTGCCCGCGCTGCTTTTGATGCGGTATGTGTACCGGCAGGATCAGATTGAGCGGGAGTCGCCCTGGCTGCTGGGCAGCCTGGTATGGAAGGGTGTGCTGGCTGCTCTGGTGGCCATTGTGCTGGAAAGCCTGGGACAATTGGTACTGGATGCCACGGTGGATGGGGAGGATCCCAAGTATGTGTGGCTGCTGGCATTCCTGGTGGTAGCCGCTGTGGAGGAGGGAACCAAGTTTTTCTTCCTGTACCGCCGAACCTGGCGGGAGCCGGAATTTAACTTCCGTTTTGATGCCATTGTCTATGCGGTGTTCGTATCCCTGGGGTTTGCCGCCTTTGAGAATGTGAAGTATGTGTTCAGCTATGGCCTGTCTGTGGCGCTGCCCAGAGCCATTCTGGCGGTTCCCGGACATATGGGCTTTGCGGTGTTTATGGGCGTTTTTTACGGCAGGGCAAAGCGCTGCTTTGACAGGGGCAATGCGGGTGGCTGCCGGTGGAATCTGGTACTGAGTTACCTGTTCCCAGTGCTGCTCCACGGGGTTTACGATACCTGCTGCATGAGCGGAACCACCCAGTCCACCCTGGTATTTGTGGCATTTGTGGTGGTCATGTATTTGGCGGTATTCAATCTCATTCGCCATGAGGCGAAGACCGACGCGCCGGTGTGAACAATCCAGAGAAATAGCACCCCATTGGGCGATCCAATGGGGTGCTTTTCGTAGGTACAGCGCCGAAAGGCTTATTCCACTTTCATCATCCGGTAGCCCACGCCAATGTGGGTCTGGATGTATTGGGGGGAATCCGGTTCCGGCTCCAGTTTTTTTCGCAGGGTGGCCATGAAAACCCGCAGGGAGGCCACATCGTTGTCCCAGTTCCGCCCCCAGATATTCTGGGTGAGGAAGGTGTGGGTCAGAACCTTTCCCACATTTTTGGACAGCAGGCACAGCAGCTTGTATTCGATTGGAGTCAGATGCAGCTCCTGGCCGTCCAGGTAAGCGCAGCCGCCGGCATAGTCCACCCGCAGCTTGCCGTTGATAAATACGGAATTGGCGGCCAGCATTTCCGCCGTCATATAGGACAGCCGCCGCTGGATCACCCGCAGCCGGGCCAGCAGTTCCTCCACGGAGAAGGGCTTGGTCAGATAATCGTCTGCGCCTGCGTCCAGGGCCTCGATTTTATCCGAATCCTCACTCCGGGCGCTGAGAACGATGATGGGCAGGTTCGACCAGGAGCGAATGTTCTGAATGACCTGCACGCCGTCCATATCCGGCAGGCCCAGATCCAGGAGCACGATATCCGGATTGTGGGAGGAGGCCAGAAGAATGGCTTTTTCTCCGTCGGTAGCGACCAAATATCGGTAATCGTTGGTTTTCAGCGTGGTTGTGATCAGATTGCGTACAGGAGGGTCGTCCTCCACAACCAGAATCAAGGGCTTATTCATGGAATGTAACCTCCCCAGCGGGTAATGTAAAGGTAAAAATACTTCCGGACGGCGAATTGTCAGACAGGGAAATGCTGCCGCCGTGGGCAGTGATAATGGCCTTGCAGAGGAACAGTCCCAGGCCAAGGCTTCGGCGGCTGTCCGCGATCTGGTTGGCACCGCTGTAGAACATTTCAAACACCTTGTCCTTCCGGTCATCGGGGATGCCGGGGCCGTTGTCAGAAACGGACACGCTCACCCAGGGGGTGCGCAGCTGGGTGTGAATTTCAATTACGGAGCCAGCAGGGGTGTATTTGATGGCATTGTCCACCAGATTGATGAGAACCTGGACGATCAGCTTGGTGTCGATTTTTGCCAGAATCAAATCTTGAGAGGCGGTTACACGAATGGTGTGTTCCTTGCTTTTGCGGTTGATATGCCGCAGCGCCTCCGCTACCACCTCGTCCATCAGCTCCACGGACTGGGTCAAATGCACTTTTCCGTTTTCAATGCGGGTGACCGCCAGCAGGTTCTCCACAAGGCTGATCAGCCACATGGAGTCATCGTAGATATCGGTGAAGGTTTGCAGCCGGGTGCTGTCGTCCATTTTTTGGTAGTTGGCCAGCAGATTACCGGCACTTCCGGAGATGGAGGTCAGCGGTGTGCGCAGATCGTGGGATATGGAGCGCAGCAGGTTTGCCCGCAGCTGCTCATTTTTGGCGAGAATGGCGGCCTCCTCTTTTTCCCGGGCGTTTTTGATGTTTTCCAGCGCCAGGGCGCATTCACCGAGAATGGACAGCAGTACGCTGTTTTCAAAGGAATCCAAAGGGACGCCCTCCAGAGCGATGCCCACAACCCCGTAGACATGGTGGTTCACCCGGATGGCCAGGTACAGGCACCGGGCATCGGACAGGGTATCGGTGGTGGCGCCCGCATGTTTGTTGTTCCGCAGAACCCAGTCGGCAACAGTGCGTTCCGTTTCCGTGGTCAGATCGGCTTGACTGCTGCCTTCGGCGCGGAAGATTCGGGGTAGGGCCAGAGATTTGCCGTCCGCCAGGTAGATCACCAGATCCTTTCGCAGCAGCTTCAGCAATTGGCCGGCCGCGGCGTTGACAACGGAAGGCTCGTCCTTTCCTTTTTGCAGAAGCTGGTTTGTCTCAAACAGAATCTTGATGCGGAATGCTGCCCGGGCGGATTGCTTGGCGTTGTCCTTCAGCCGGGTGGCCAGAGAACCGGTGAGCAGCGAGACCATAAACATGATGGAAAAGGTCACCAGGTAATCCGTATCATAAAAATGAAAGGTAAACCGGGGGACGGTGAAGAAGAAGTTGAACACCAGCACGCTGACAAAGGATGCCAGCGGCCCACACAGTCGGCTGGAGGCAATGACGGAGATTACCAGCACGGCAAACAGATAGACCGCGACAATATTTGCCTCGGTAAACCCAAAGGCATCAAAGGCAAAGCCGATCACGGTGGCGGCAAGCAATACCAGCAGGCTTTTGACCAGGTCGGAAAGGGAGACGGCGGTAACCCGGAGGGTTCTGCGCTGCTGCTCCAGATAGCTGCCTGCGGCATTGGCATCCGGAATGATATGAATGTCCAGACCGGGAGCCGTGGCGATCAAGCGTTCCGTCAAGGTGGGCTTGCTGAAAATACGCTTTCGCGTTGCGGTGCTGCGGCCGATGACGATTTTGGAAACGCCGGAAAGCCGGGCAAACTCCGCAATCTGATAGGGGACATCCTCGCCGTAGACGGTTTCAATGGTGGCGCCCAGCTGCTGGGCCAGACGCATATTTTCCCGCAGCCGCTGCTTGTCCTCGGGATGCATGGATTTGGTGCCGGGGGTTTCCACAAAGAGGGCGGTGAAAATGCCCCGAAAGGCCCGGGCCATTCGGGCGGCGGTGCGAATGATTTTGGCGTTGGAAGGGGAGGAGGACAGGCAGACCAGAATATGCTCGTCGGTGTGATAGACACTTTGGTTCCCGGTCAGCAAATTGACCCGGTCGGCACAGCGGCGCAGGGTGATTTCTCTTAGGGCGGTGAGGGTTTCCAGAGAGAAGAAGGGAGGGGCCATCCGCTCCAGAAGGACAGACGGCTCAATATCCACCAGCTCCACCTGATCGGCATGGTCAAAGACGGAATCCGGAATCCGGTCTTCCACAGGAACCCCGGTGATGGAGGCGATGGTATCGTTCAGACTTTCAATGTGTTGGACGTTGGCTGTGGTATAGACATCAATTCCGGCGTTTAAGAGCTCCTGGATATCCTGAAAACGCTTTGTGTGCCGGCTGCCGGGAGCGTTGGCGTGGGCAAATTCGTCCACCAGGATGAGCTGGGGTTTCCGCACCAGCGCTGCGTCAATGTCAAATTCTCGGATTCCCCCTACCTGTCTGGTGGGCAGCTGCTCCAAGCCGGACATCAGCGCGGCGGTTTGCGGATGGGCATGGGGGTCGATGTATCCCAGAATCACATCCGTGCCCTGGCTGCTTGCCTGGCGTGCTGCGCACAGCATGGCATAGGTTTTCCCAACTCCGGCAGCGTAGCCAAAGTAAATCTTCAGCTTTCCCCGGCTGCGCTTCTCCGATTCCATGTCCAGTCCTCCTGTGTTTTTTGCTGCTGCGGCCCTCACCGGCGGGCCGGAGCGGCAACGGTTTCCAGTCAATTATAGCACAGATGGGAATGGATTTCTACGGATTTGGGGTTTCTTCCGAATCCGCTATCTTGTGCTGATTTTCTTCCAGAAAAGCATCCAGCTTCTTCATCAGAAGAAAACCCCAAAAGGCCGCGGCTGCCAGAGCCGCCAACAGCAGCACGCTTGCCATACGCATTCCTCCAGTCCGGTAGGGAACATCCGGTTAGATCCGGAAGCACTTTTGCAGATCCCGGTTCTTTCCAAGCACCAGCATGGTGGAGCCTTCCGTCAGTACCATGTCCGGGGAGAGGGACAGCTCCAGCTTGCCGCCACGCTTGATGCCCATGATGTTGATGTTGTATTTTTTCCGAATGTCGATCTGACCGATGGAGCGGCCCGCCCAGGAGGGGGGAACGGGAATTTCGAACATGGCATGATCGTCGTCCAATTCGATGTAGTCCAGAATGTGGTCGGCGCTGTAGCGGATGGCCGTCCATTTGGCAAGCTGCTTTTCCGGGTAAACCACCTCGTCCGCCCCGTTGCGCAGCAGGAACTTTTCCTGCACATCCCGGGCGGCCCGGGCTACCACCAGCTTGGCGCCCAGTTCCTTCAGCAAAGAGGTGGTTTCCAGGGAGCTTTGAAAGTCGTTCCCAATGGCCACGATGCACACGTCGAAATTCCGGATGCCCAGAGATTCCAGGAAATCCCCGTTTGTGCTGTCCCCAATCTGGGCGTTGGTCACGAAGGGCAGCACCGATTCCACCCGCTCCTCCACATTGTCCACAGCCATAACCTGATGACCCAGCTGATTTAGGTGCATGGCGATGTGCTTCCCGAAACGGCCAAGACCGATCAATAAGATGGATTTCATAGTAATCTCCTTTATCCTACCGTTATTTTTTCCCGGGGCAGCTTGGATACATTCCTTTGCACACCGGACAGAGCCGCAAAAATCAGCGTTAGCCCGCCGACCCGGCCGAAGAACATGAGCAAAATCAAAATCCCACGGGAGACCATGCCAAGACTGGGCGTGATGCCCAGGGTCAGCCCTACGGTACCCACTGCGGAGGCGGCTTCAAACAGGCAGGTCAGTATGGGCAGCCCCTCGGTGATGCTGATGGTCAGTCCTCCGAAGAAGAACAGCGCCAGGTACATCAGCAGAATGGTCGCCGCGTTTTTGACCACATCGTCATCCGTTCTGCGGCCAAAAAAATGGGTGTATTCCTTCCGGCGGAAGGTGGAAATGGCCGTGGCGAACAGGACAGCCACAGTGGTGGTTTTCATGCCGCCGGCGGTTGATCCGGGACTGCCACCAATGAGCATCAGTACAATGGTAATGGCCTGTCCTGCCTCACTCAGTTGGGTCAGCTCCACGGTATTAAACCCAGCCGTCCGGGGCGTAACCGCTTGAAACAACGCGGCGAGAATCCGTTCCCCCATGGGAAGGTTCGAAAATTCCAGAAAGAAAAAATACACGGCCGGGCCAGCCAGCAAAACAGCGGTGGTACTCAGAATGACCTTGCTTTGCATCCGGTACTTGTGCAGATGGATGCCGTTGGCGCGAACATCGTCCCAGGTCAGAAACCCAATGCCGCCCACCACGATCAGCAGCATCACCGTTAGATTGATTACCGGGTCGGCGGCGTAGCTTGTCAGCGAGGAGAAGGGGGCATTTTCCCCCATCAAGTCGAAGCCGGCGTTGCAGAAGGCGGATATGGAATGAAACAGCGCCATCCAAAGACCCCGCGGGCCGTAATCCCGGCAGAAAACCGGCGCCATCACACCGGCACCCAGCAGCTCCATCAGCAGCGTCAGCCGGAGGAGAAAACTGGTCAGCCGCACAATGCCGCCGACCTTTGGCGCGGAGATGGCCTCCTGCATGGTGCTGCGCTGCATGAGAGAAATTTTGCGGCCGGAGATCATGGCAAAGGAGGCGGCTACGGAGATGACGCCCATGCCGCCAATCTGAATCAGCAGCAAAATCACGCACTGACCAAAGACAGACCAATAGGTCGCGGTATCCTGTACGACCAACCCCGTCACGCACACGGCGGAGGTGGCGGTGAACAGGGCGTCCGGGAAGGGGGTGCGGTGCCCGGCCCGGCAGGCGGCAGGCAGCATCAGCAGCAGGGTGCCCAGGAGAATGACTCCGGAAAAGCCCAGAATGATGATCTGGAAGGAGGTCAGCTTCTTTTTCTGGCGGAGCAGTACGCCCATAGGTCAATACTCCTTTGTACATCTTTATCTGGTCTTTATCATACGCCCAATCCGGTTAAGAGTGTAAAAGGGTATTTCTTTTGGCATTAAGATAATATAAAGATTTATAAGGAAAAAGCGCGGCGCGGTGGGAAACAGCTGGTTTCCCGCCGCGCCGCGTGTGTTCGGCGACGATTTTATATTACGTAGTCATCCCCAACACAGTCCTGGCCCATCAAATCGGCGATGGTGACACTGTCCAGATATTCCTGGATGACCTTGTCCAGACCCCGCCACAGGGAAAGGGTGCGGCATTTGCCAGCTCTGGGGCAGCTTTCCGCATCCGGCTCCAGACAGGCCACGGGAACCAGGGATTCCTCCGTTAGCCGCAGGATGCTGCCTACGGTGTATTGCTCCGGGCTTTTTTTCAGCCGGTAGCCGCCGCCCTTGCCCCGCAGGCTTTCCAGAACCTTCGCCTTGACCAGCGTGCGGATGATGCTCTCCAAATATTTCTCGGAGATTTCCTGCCGCTGGGCAATGCCCTTCAGCGAAATGAATTCTTCCGTCTGATGCTCGGCCAGATCGATCATAACACGAAGCGCGTAACGCCCCTTTGTGGAAATCAGCATATTGGTATTCCTCCTGTTCCGATTAACCTATTATATAGCATGGTTAATGGGAAATCAACAGGAATCTTTCCGCTGCCGATGGGATTAGTTCAGATTCAGCCTTCTGTCAATCAAATAGTACATCAGGAAATATCCGGCCACAGAGATGACCGCCATCAGTACCCCGGTGCTGCCAAAGAAGCGGAGCATGGCGTTTATGGTTTCGCCGCCGGAGACCACCTGCACCGCAATGGCTGCACTGCTCACCATGGAAATAACCACATTCATACCGTAATACACACCCACCGCCGCCAGAATTTTGTGCTTCCTGGCAATGATGGAACCGATGGTCACGGACAGCATCAGCATCACCAGCTCACACACGGAACCGGTTAGGGCATTCAGCAGGAACATCATCACATATTTCCAGGGCATTTGTCCGCAGACGCGCATAACGACCTCCCACAGCTCCGGGAGCTTCTCCCAGACTGTCGGATAAAAGTCCGGGATGCCGCCAAAACCGATCATCAGCCATACGCCCAGCGACACGCAGATGATGAAGAATATGATGACCATGCCGATGGCGGAGTTTGCCATGCAGGACAGCAGATTCTGATGGGTGTTTACGGGCAAGGTGAAGGTCAGATAGCCCTCGTCGGTGAAGCGGCTCTTGTAAAACCGTCCGATATACAGGAATAGGGCCGCGACCCCTGCCACAGCTACAACGATCATTGCCGCCACCATTGCCAGTATATTCAGCACCACAATGACATTTTGCTCGGCGTCCTGATAGCTGGCCGAAATCAGATAACGCATGGTGCCGCCGCCCAGCAGGCTGGCGCCCAGACAGATTAGGCACAGGGTTCCCAGCATCCCCTGGGTGGCCCGCCACTCGTGCTTCAGCAATTTGGTAAACATTTAAACACCTCCCGGAACAGTTCATCCAGCGATTTGCCCGTCTCCTCCCGAACCGTGTCGGCGTTGCCACCCCGGATCACCTTGCCTTGATACAAGAACAGGAATTCGTCCAGCACCCGCTCTACGTCGGAGATCAGATGGGTGGAGATCAGCACCGTAGCGCTGGGATCGTAGTTGGAAATGATGGTATTGAGAATGTAATCCCGGGCCGCCGGATCCACGCCGCCGATGGGCTCATCCAGCAGATACAGCCTTGCCCGGCGGGACATGACCAGCACCAGCTGCGCCTTTTCCTGGGTGCCTTTGGACAGGGTGCGCAACCGGGCATCCAGGGAAATTCCTAGGGCGCTCAGCATTTGCTCTGCCCGTGCCCGGTCAAAGTCCTGGTAAAAATCCTGGAAGAAATCCAGCTGTTCCCGAACCCGGATGTTCCGGCTGAAATAGGAACGATCCGGCAGGTAAGATACCATTGCCTTGGTCTTGGGGCCGATGGCCTCGCCGCCGATTCGGATTGTTCCGGCGGTGGGAGTCAGCAGTCCCGCCGCCAGCTTGATAAAGGTGGTTTTTCCGCTGCCGTTGGGGCCGAGAAGTCCAATGATTTTTCCCTGGGGCAGCTCCAGATCCAGGCCGTCCAGCGCCACACAGTTGTGGTAACGCATGGTAAGGCCGTTGGCCGTCAATACACTTTGATCCATTACAGATCCTCCTTCTTCTCATCCAGCTCCAATAGAAGCTGGGCTGCCTGGCTGGGACTTACGCCAAATACCATAAACTTTTCCGCGCATTCCTTCGCCAGTTCCCGCAAAATTGTCTCTTTCATACCAGTCAAAACGGATTTCTCCTGGGTAACGCTGCGGCCGCTGGTGCCGCCGCTGATCAGAAGCCCTTCCCGTTCCAGTTCCGTCAAGGCCCGCTGCATGGTATTGGGGTTGACCTGGGCCTCCGCCGCCAGATCCCGAACGGAAGGGATCTTCTTTCCGGGGGGCAGTGCTCCTGTCAAAACCGCGCCCCGAATGGCAGCCATGATTTGCTGATACACCGGCCGGTCGCCGGTAAATTTCCAGTTCATAGGCACCTCCTTTTGTGCTACTGTATTAGTGCATTAATACAATAACACAATCATACAGTTTTGTCAATAGGTGGTTCCCAAAATTTTTCCAGGGCGCGAAAAAGCCCCGGTTCCGCAGAACCGGGACAGAAAAAGCGCTGTAGGGCGGCGTAAGGA
>CAYYGF010000001.1:11496-15299 GCA_964471315.1 uncultured Oscillospiraceae bacterium
TGCGCGAAGCGGCGCGGGAATTTCCCGCGCCGCTTCTGCTTGCATTAATTGGTATAGTTATCGAAATAGCCTTGGATGTGGATAACGGGGGTGCCCTTGTCGCCGGAGCCGGAGGTCAAGTCGCACAGCGAGCCGATCAGATCCGTCAGACGGCGGGGAGTGGTGCCCTGGGAGGCCATGGAGCCTGCCAGGTTGCTGTCCTTCTGACGGATGGCCCCTTCGATGGCGGCCTTCAGCTCCGCCCCGGACAGGCTGGCAAAATCGTTGTCCGCCAGGTATTTCAGCTTCAGCTCATTGGGAGTGCCCTCCAATCCGGCGGTGTAGGCAGGGGAAACCACCGGATCTGCCAGCTCCCAGATCCGGCCCACCGGATCCTTGAACGCGCCGTCGCCGTAGACCATGACCTCCACCAGCTTGCCGGTTTTCTCCAGGAACTGCTTCTGGATGTCTTCCACCAGCCCCTGGCAGTCCCGGGGGAACAGCTTGACCTTGTCCTCGGTGGACTTGTTGGAGCCCAGCAGGCCGTACTTTTCGTTGCAGCCGCTGCCATCCACAGGCGCGGTGAGCAGATCGTCCAGACCGCAGACCCTTTCCGCTCCGGCTGCCAGCAGCAGCCGCTTGGTCCGGGCTCGGGTGTGGATGTCACAGGCCAGGACGCATTTGGTATAGTCCAGAATTACCCGGGGATCGTTGGCGAAGAGAACCTCCACCTCGGCCCCCTCTTCCCGAATCAGATCGGAATAATACTGCACGTAATCCACCAGGGTGAAGGGGTGCCGGTTTTCCCCGAACAAGGCCCGGTAGCGCTCCAGGGTCAGCACATCGGAATAGGGATTGACCTTGGCCGCATCCAGCTGATCCAGGGATACCAGCTCGTTGCCCACCTCATCGGAGGGGTAGCTGAGCATCAGCACGATCTTCTTCGCTCCCCGGGCGATGCCCCGCAGGCAGATGGCGAAGCGGTTCCGGGACAAGATGGGGAAAATCACACCGATGGTTTCCCCACCCAGCTTGGCGCGGACATCGGCGGCAATGGCGTCCACAGAGGCGTAATTGCCCTGGGCCCGGGCCACCACGGACTCGGTAATCGCCACTACGTCCCGATCCCGCATGGCATAGCCTTCGCTTTCGGCCGCCGCCAGGACGCTGTCCACCACGATCTTTGCCAGATCGTCACCCTCCCGGATGATGGGACAGCGGATGCCTCTGGATACGGTTCCGACTTTTCTTTCCATATGAATGAACCTCGTTTCCCCAGCCGGGAGCTGCCAAGCCGCGGCTGGAATTTGAAATGCACCGTGGGCCAGAAAGGCACACAATATAAATTAGTTTACCGTATTTTTCTTCCAATTGCAATGGTTTTTTCAAAAAAGGAGAAAATCCCTGTGCCGAAGCCGGCACAGGGATTGGCAGGAATTATGGCTTTGACAGTAGGCCGTCCACATACTGAGTTGCAGCCCGGGCGCTGCGGCCGCCCCGTCCCAGGGCGTAGCGCTCAGCCAGGGCGTCCAGTTCCTCCTCCGGCATCCGGACACCTTTTTCCCGGGCCAGATGGTGGACGATGTCCAGATAGGTTTTCTTATCCGGCTTTTGGAAGGTGATCTGAATGCCAAACCGTTCGGACAGGGAGAGAATCTCCTGCAGGGTATCGTTGCGGTGCACATCGTCTCCGTCCCGGCCGGAGAAGCTCTCCTTCACCAGGTGGCGGCGGTTGGAGGTGGCGTAGATCACCACGTTTTTGGACTTGGCGGAGACACTGCCCTCCAAAATAGCCTTCAAGGCGCTGAAATTGTCGTCATCCTTCTGAAACGACAGGTCGTCGATAAAGAGGATGAATTTCAGCGGATTGCTGTTCAGTGCGTCCAGAATGGCGGGAATGGCGTGAAGCTGCTCCTTGCGCACCTCCAGAATCCGCAGGCCCTTGTCTGCCAGCTCGTTGACCACCGCCTTGACGGTGGAGGATTTGCCGGTGCCCGCGTCTCCCGTGAGCAGAATGTTGGCGGCAGGCTTTCCGGCCAGCAAGGCCAGGGTGTTGTCCAGGATGATCTGCTGCTCCCGCTTGTAGTCGATAAGAGAGGCCAGCCGGGTTTGATCCGGGTTCTGCACGGGAATGATCCGGTTTTCCGGGCTGACGTAGAACATGGTGTGCTTGGCGTACATGCCGTAGCCGAAGCGGTGGATATTGGCGCAGCGCTGCCGGTAGCTTTCCGCCAGATTGACCTGCTTCACGGCAAAGCCGGGCAGATACCCCTGCCAGGAAAGTCCTTGGCGGAGGGCCTCCGGGGTTAGGTTCGCCGCTGCCTGCAAAATTTCCAGCTCCGCCCAGACATCGGCTTCCATTTCCGGCCAGGGGGTAGTTCCCTTGCCGATCATGCGGATGTATGCGTTTTCGTCGTTGGTGACAATGCTTTCCAGATATCCCGCCAGGGTTCGCTTTCCGGTGCCGTAGAGGCAGGAGACGAAGGTGGCGTACTTGCTGACCGCCTCCGCGGTGGAGCCGCCCTCCAGGCTGGAAAGATAGTCGCCCAGGGCCGATACCACCGGGTCTTGCAGCAGCGCCCGGAAAATGGCCAGGGAGTTCAGTCCGATGGATAACTCTGTCAGCTTCATACGTTTAGGATCGCGCCTTTGGCGCCGCTGGAAACCAGAGCCGCGTAGCGCTTCAAGTAGCCGGACAGTTCCTTCTTCTGGGGAACGAAAGCGGCCATCCGCTCAGCCAGCTCCTCGTCGGAAATCTTCAGTTCCAGCTTATTGTTGGGAATGTCGATGGAGATGATGTCCCCGTCCCGGACCACGCCGATGGCGCCGCCGGAAGCGGCTTCGGGGGACACATGGCCGATGCAGGCGCCCCGGGTGGCGCCGGAGAACCGGCCGTCGGTGATCAGCGCCACGCTGCTGCCCAGGCCCATGCCCATGATGGCGGAGGTAGGATTCAGCATTTCCCGCATACCGGGGCCGCCCTTGGGGCCTTCGTAGCGGATGACCACCACGTCGCCGGGCTGGATTTTGCCCGCGTTGATGGCGGCCTGAGCATCCTCCTCGCACTCAAAGACCCGGGCGGGGCCTTCGTGAACCAGCATTTCGGGAAGAACGGCGGAGCGCTTGACCACGCTGCCCTCGGGGGCCAGGTTGCCATGGAGCACGGCGATGCCGCCGGTGGGGGAGTAGGGGTTCTCCACCGTGCGGATGACGGCAGTGTCCCGGTTCACAGCGGTGGCGATGTTTTCGCCCAGGGTCTTGCCGGTGACGGTCATCACGGAGGTGTCCAGCAGGTTCCGCTTGGTCAGCTCCTTCAGCACGGCGTAGACGCCGCCGGCCTCGTTCAGATCCTCCATATAGGTGGGGCCGGCGGGGGCCAGGTGGCACAGGTTGGGGGTCACGGCGCTGATCTCGTTGGCCATGTCCAGATTGAAGTCCACGCCGCACTCGTTAGCGATAGCGGGCAGGTGGAGCATGGAGTTGGTGGAGCAGCCCAGGGCCATGTCGGCGGTCAGGGCGTTGCGGATAGCGGCGGCGGTCATGATGTCCCGGGGACGGATATCCTTACGCACCAGCTCCATCACCTGCATGCCCGCGTGCTTGGCCAGCTCGATTCGGGCGGAGTACACGGCAGGAATGGTGCCGTTGCCCCGCAGGCCCATGCCCAGCACCTCTGTTAGGCAGTTCATGGAGTTGGCGGTGTACATGCCGGAGCAGGAGCCGCAGGTGGGGCAGGTGTTCTCTTCACACACGGTGAGCTGGGCTTCGTCCATCTTTCCGGCGGAGTAAGCGCCCACCGCCTCGAACATGCTGCTTAAGGAAGT
>CAYYGF010000001.1:15309-34481 GCA_964471315.1 uncultured Oscillospiraceae bacterium
GCCGTTGACCCGGCCGGCCATCATGGGGCCGCCGCTGACGAAAATGGTGGGGATGTTCACCCGGGCAGCGGCCATCAGCAGACCCGGCACGTTTTTGTCGCAGTTGGGCACCATCACCAGGCCGTCAAAGCCGTGGGCCTTGACCATGGCCTCGGTGGAGTCGGCGATCAGGTCCCGGGTGACCAGGGAGTATTTCATGCCCTCGTGGCCCATGGCGATGCCGTCGCAGACGGCAATGGCGGGGAACACAATGGGAGTGCCGCCGGCCATGGCCACACCGATTTTCACGGCTTCCACGATCTTGTCCAGATTCATGTGGCCGGGGACAATCTCGTTGTAGGAGCTGACAATGCCAATGAGGGGCCGCTGCTGCTCTTCCTTGGTTAGGCCAAGGGCATGGTAGAGGCTGCGGTGGGGGGCGTTCTGGGGACCGTTGACGATGGTATCTTTGATCATAACGCATTCCTGCTTTCTTTATAAATGCACCCAATGTAGGGCGGGGCATGCCCCCGCCGACCAGGTTGGAAACGCAGCTTGTCAAAATAGACGTAAATGGGCAAAAACCATAGGTGCGTCGGCAGGGTCATGACCCTGCCCTACGATGGGTGTGTATGGAGTTGCTGACTGGAATAGAAAACAGGGGAGGGGCGTTGACCCTCCCCTGCAAAGTGCGGAAAATGATGCTTCAGAATCAGTTATTGATCAGCTTATCCTCGTCGCTCCAGCTGTACAGCTTGCGGATCTCCTGACCCACGATCTCGGAGGGATGCTCGGAAGCCAGCTTGCGCATGGCGTTGAAGTGAACCTGGCTGCCCGCGTCGGACATATCCAGCAGGAAGTCCTTGGCAAAGGTGCCGTCCTGGATGTCGGACAGGATCTTCTTCATGGTCTTCTTGGTTTCCTCGGTGATGATCTTGGGGCCGGTGACGTAGTCGCCGTATTCCGCGGTGTTGGAGATGGAGTAGCGCATGCCGCTGAAGCCGGACTGGTAGATCAGATCCACGATCAGCTTCATCTCATGGATGCACTCGAAGTAGGCGTTCCGGGGGTCGTAGCCGGCCTCCACCAGAGTCTCGAAGCCAGCCTGCATCAGAGCGCACACGCCGCCGCACAGGACAGCCTGCTCGCCGAACAGGTCGGTCTCGGTCTCGGTGCGGAAGGTGGTCTCCAAGACACCTGCCCGGGCGCCGCCGATGCCCAGGGCGTAAGCCAGGGCGATATCCAGCGCGTCGCCGGTGGCGTCCTGCTCCACAGCCACCAGGCAGGGAACACCCTTACCGGCCTGGTACTCGCTGCGCACGGTGTGGCCGGGGCCCTTGGGGGCGATCATGATGACGTTGACGTTCTTGGGGGGCTTGATGCAGCCAAAGTGGATGTTGAAGCCATGGGCGAAAGCCAGGGTCTTGCCCTCGGTCAGGTTGGGAGCGATGCTCTCCTTGTAGAGCTTGGCCTGCTTTTCATCGTTGATCAGAATCATGATGATGTCGGCGACCTTGGCGGCGTCGGCGGCGGTCATGACGGTCAGGCCCTGGGCCTCCGCCTTGGCCCAGCTCTTGGAGCCGGTGTACAGGCCAACGATGACATTCACGCCGCTGTCCTTCAGGTTCAGTGCGTGGGCGTGGCCCTGGGAGCCATAGCCGATGATGGCGACGGTCTTGCCGGCCAGTTTCTGCAGGTCACAGTCCTGCTGATAGAAGATACGATTCATGTTCATTACCCCTTTTTATTGAAAGTTTGATTCATATGGTATGCTGGTTGATATGATGGACGCAGGAGTACATTGTCCATCGTCAATTAAAGATTTGTGACGCGCCGGATGGTGGTGCTGCCCCGCTGGAGGGACACGATGCCGGTGCGGCAGATTTCCAAGATGTCGTATTCCTTCATCAGCGCCACAAAATTGTCGATCTTGCGGCTGTCACCCACCATCTGGATGATGATGGAGTCCTTGGTGAAGTCCACGATCTTGCCCTCGTAGGCATCGGATGCGGCGCTGATCTCTCCCCGAATATTGGGGTCGTTCTTCACCTTGATCAGCAGCAGCTCCCGGTTGACGGTGTCCAGGTTGTCCAGCTCCGCGATGGAGCAGACGTCGGGCAGCTTGTACAGCTGGTTGATCAGCTGCTCTTTCTTCACTTCGTCACCCTCGGACTGGACGGTGATTCGGGAGAACTTCTCGGACTCCGTTTCCGACACGGTCAAGGAGGTGATGTTGAACTGGCGGCGGCGGAACATGCTGGTGACCCGGTTCAGAACGCCGAACTGGTTGTTGACCAGGATTGCAATGGTAAATTTCTTCATATCAATCTCCGATCTTTACAATGATGTCATCCATGGAACCGCCGGGGGGCAGCATGGGCAGGACAAATTCGTCCTTGTCGATGGCGCAGTCGATGAGGTAGGGGCCATTGCAGGCGAAAGCTTCCGCCAGCGCGTGCTCCAGCTCCTCCAGGGTCAACGCGCGGCTGGCGCTGGCGCCGAAGGCCTGGGCCAGCTTCACAAAGTCAGTCTGCCGGGCATCCAGGGTGGTGTTGGAATAGTGCTTATCGAAGAACAGGGTCTGCCACTGGCGAACCATGCCCAGCACGCCGTTGTTCAGAAGCAGGATCACCATGGGGATCTGGTTTGCCACGGCGGTGGCCAACTCGTTCAAGTTCATGCCGAAGCTGCCGTCACCGGTGATCAGCACGCTGCGCTCTCCGGTGCCCATAGCCGCGCCCATGGCGGCGCCCATGCCGAAGCCCATGGTGCCCAGGCCGCCGCTGGACAGGAAACAACGGGGATTTTTGAGGTTTAGGTACTGGGCGGCCCACATCTGGTGCTGGCCCACGTCGGTAGCCACCGGGGTGTTCTCCCCCAGAAAACGGTTCAGAGTGCCGATGACGTTCCGGGGAGTCATACCTTCCCGGCTGTCCAGACCAGCCTGTTCCTCCTCCATGAGACGGTCAATTTCCGCTTGCCACTGGGGGTGCTCCGTCTTGCTCAGCAGGGGCAGCAGCTTTTGCAGGGTTTTCTTTACATCGCCCCGAAGACCGTGGGTGGGGCTGACGGTTTTGCCCAGCTCCGCGCCGTCGATGTCGATGTGGACGATTTTGGTGCCCACGGCGAACTTGGCCCGGTTTCCGGTGACCCGGTCATTGAACCGGCAGCCCAGGGCAATGATCACATCGGCGTGGTGCATAGCGGTGGAGCAGGCGTAGTGGCCGTGCATGCCCTGCATGCCCAGGAACCGGGGATAGTCGGTGGGGACGCCGGAGATGCCCATTAAGGAGCAGCCGATGGGGGCGTCGATGGTCTCCGCCATCTGCAGCAGCTCGTCCTGGGCCTCACTGGTGATCAGACCGCCGCCGAAATAGATAAAGGGCCGCTGGGCGGCGTTGATGCACTCTGCCGCCTGCTGGATGCGGATGTCCTTGGCGGCGAAGGCCTCGTCGGGCTGCACCACGCTCTGGGGTTCATAGTCGTATTTTGCCACCTGCACATCCTTGGGGATGTCGATGAGCACCGGGCCGGGACGGCCGGATTTCGCCAGCTGGAAGGCCTCCCGGATGGTATCCGCCAAATCCTCAATGGCGCCGACGAAATAGTTGTGCTTGGTGATGGGCAGGGTGACGCCGGTGATGTCGATCTCTTGGAAACCATCGGTGCCGATGGTGGAGTTGGGCACATTGCCGGTGATGGCCACCAGGGGAACGGAGTCCAGGTAGGCCGTGGCGATGCCGGTGACCAGGTTGGTGGCGCCGGGGCCGGAGGTGGCGATCACCACGCCCACCTTGCCTGTGGCCCGGGCATAGCCGTCCGCGGCATGGGCTGCCCCCTGCTCATGGGCAGTGAGGACGTGCTTCAGTTCGTCTTGATATTTGTAGAGGGAATCGTAAATGTTGATGACCTGTCCGCCGGGGTAGCCAAAGACTACGTCCACGCCCTGTTCGATCAATGTCCGAACCAGGATATCAGAACCGGAAAGTTTCATGCCATCATCCTTTCTTTAGGTTTTCTATCACAAGACTGCCCATTTCCCGGCAGCCAACCAAGTGGCAATGGTGGCCGCCGGAGGGAAGAATGTCTCCTGTGCGGTAGCCCCCGTCCAGTACGGCGGAGACGGCGGATTCGATACAGTCCGCTTCTTCGGCCATATCGAAGGAGTAGCGCAGCATCATGGCGGCTGCCAGGATGGTGCCGATGGGGTTGGCGATGTCCTTGCCCGCGATGTCCGGTGCGGAGCCGTGGATGGGCTCATACAACCCCCGGGTGCCGTCTCCCAGGGAAGAGGAGGGGATCATGCCGATGGAGCCGGTGATCATGGAGGCCTCGTCGGAGAGAATGTCGCCGAACATGTTCTCCGTGACAATCACATCAAACTGGCTGGGATCCTTCACGATCTGCATGGCGCAGTTGTCCACCAGCATGTCGGAAAGGGCCACATCCGGGTATTCCTCCGCCAATTCGTGCAGGACTTTCTTCCACAGCCGGGAGGAATCCAGCACGTTGCTCTTTTCCACGGAGCAGAGCTTTTTGCCCCGCTTGCGGGCAGTCTCAAAGCCGATGCGGCCAATGCGGCGGATTTCGCTTTCCGAGTAGCGCAGCTCGTCGATGGCGGTCTGTTCCCCGTTTTCTTCCAGGGTTTCGTGCTTGCCGAAATAGATGCCGCCGATAAGCTCTCTTACAATAATAAAATCAATGCCCTTGTCCACGATCTCCTGCTTCAGAGGCGACGCGGATGCCAGCTGGGGCCAGATTTTGGCGGGACGGTTGTTGCTGTAGACCCCCATGCCGGCGCGCAGCCGCAGCAGGCCCTTTTCCGGCCGCATGTGGCCGGGAACGCCGTTCCACTTGGGGCCGCCCACCGCACCTAAGAGTACGCTGTCGGCATTTAGGCATTTGTCTAGCTCCGCCTGGGGCAGGGGATCGCCCCATTTGTCAATGGCGTTGCCGCCCATATCCACATCCATATAGCGGAATTCGTGACCAAACAACACGGCAACCCGATCCAAAACCAGCTTTGCCTGTTCCACGATTTCGGGGCCGATGCCGTCGCCCCGGATAACGGCGATATTTTGAACCATTATATCACGCCTCCTTCAAAGAAGCAAGTAATCCGCCGGATTTTATGATATTTTGGATGAATTCCGGGAAGGGTTCCGCCTGGTAGGTCTTTCCGGTGGTCAGGTCGGAAATGACGCCGGTGTCAAAATCGATGGAAACCTCGTCACCGGCCTGGACTTCCTCTGCCGCCGCTTCGCATTCCAGGATGGGCATACCGATGTTGATGGCGTTGCGGTAGAAGATCCGGGCGAAGCTTTTGGCGATGACGCAGCCGGTGCCGCAGGTCTTGATGACCAGGGGAGCGTGCTCCCGGGAGGAGCCGCAGCCGAAATTCCATCCAGCTACCATAATGTCTCCAGGCTGTACCCGGGAGACGAAGGATACGTCAATGTCTTCCATGCAGTGCTTGGCCAGCTCCTGGGCGTCGGTGGTGTTTAAGTACCGTGCGGGGATAATGACATCCGTATCCACATTGTCGGGATATTTGAACACATGTCCTTGGGTTTTCATTTCTCAGACCTCCTTGGGAGCGGTGATGTAGCCGGTGAGGGCGGATGCGGCGGCGGTGGCGGGGCTGGCTAGGTAGATTTCACTGTTTACATGGCCCATACGGCCCACGAAATTCCGGTTGGTGGTGGCGATGCAGCGCTCGCCCTCCGCCAGAATGCCCATGTAGCCGCCCAGGCAGGGGCCGCAGGTGGGGGTGGAGACGATGGCACCCGCGTCAATAAAGGCGGTGACATAGCCCCGCTCTACGCACTCCCGGTAAACCTGCATGGTGGCGGGGATGAGGATGCAGCGCACGCCGGGAGCCACGGTCTGTCCCTTCAGGGTGCGGTAGGCCGCCTCCATGTCCTCCATCCGGCCGTTGGTGCAGCTGCCGATGACCACCTGGTCGATTTGGATACCCTTAAGCTCGGCGGCGGGGCGGGTGTTCTCCGGCAGGTGGGGGCAGGCCACGGTGGGCACAATCTTGCTTAGGTCGATGACGATGGTCTGCTCGTACTCCGCGTCGGGATCAGCGGTGTAGATCACAGGGGGACGCTCGCAGCGGCCTTCCATGTAGCGCAGGGTGGTCTCGTCCACGGGGAAGATGCCGTTTTTGGCCCCCGCCTCAATGGCCATGTTGCAGATGCACAGCCGGTCGTCCATGCTCAAGGAGGCGATGCCGTCTCCGGTGAACTCCATGGACTTGTACAGGGCTCCGTCCACGCCGATCCTGCCGATGATGGTGAGAATTACGTCCTTGCCACTGCAATTGGCGGGAAGCTTGCCCGTCAGCTCAAAGCGGAGGGCGGAAGGAACCTTGAACCAGGCCTTGCCGGTAGCCATGCCCGCCGCCATATCCGTGGAGCCGACGCCGGTGGAGAAGGCACCCAGGGCGCCGTAGGTGCAGGTGTGGCTGTCCGCGCCGATGATGCAGTCACCGGCGGTGACCACGCCCTGCTCCGGCAGCAGCGCGTGCTCGATGCCCATTTTGCCCACGTCGTAGAAGTGGCCGACACAGTGCTGACAGGCGAATTCCCGGCACTGCTTGCTCTGCTGGGCGGCCTTGATGTCCTTATTGGGAACAAAGTGATCCAGCACGATGGCGATCCGGTCCTTATCGAAAACGGAGTCAAAGCCGTTTTTGGTAAATGCATTGATGGCGACGGGGGTGGTGATATCGTTGCCCAGGACGATGTCCAGCTTGGCGCTGATGAGCTGTCCGGCGCTGACAGCTTTCAGCCCCGCGTGAGCCGCCAGGATTTTCTGCGTCATTGTCATTCCCATGGTGAGTCCTCCTCTATGGTTCAGTTTGTCATATTATTGAAGGCACTGATCAGCGCGTTGGCGCTGGCCTTGATGATGTCGGTGTCGGTGCCCGCGCCCCAGCTCATGACGCCGCTTTCATTTTCCAGGCCGATGTAGGCCGCGGCGGTGGAGCCGGAGCTGCGCTCCTGGACGGAGTGCTCGGTGTAGACCTTCAGGGTGTAGCGCTTTCCGGTGTAGTCCTTCAGAGCGTTGCTCACCGCGTCCAGGGAGCCGTTGCCGGTACCCTGCACCGTGGTTTCCCGGCCGTGGCGGAGAAAGGTGACAATGGCCTCCACGCCGCTGCTGGTTTGGGTGAAGTGCATGTCGGAAATGGCCAGGGGGCTGCGGATATTGAGATAGCTGTCCATGAAAATGGCCAGCACATCCTCCGCTTTCAACTCCCGGTGGTCGTGGTCGGAGACGGCCTTGCACTGGTAGCTCAGGTGCTCGCGCATCTTGGGCGGCAGAATGTAGCCGTAGGCCTGCTCCAGCAGATACCCGATGCCGCCCTTGCCGCTCTGGGAGTTGACCCGGATCACGTCGGCATCGTAGGTGCGGTTGATGTCCCGGGGATCCACGGGAAGGTAGGGCACCGTCCACTGGTAGAGATTCTTTTCCTTACGCCAGGTCATGCCCTTGGCGATGGCATCCTGATGAGAGCCGGAGAAGGCGGCGAATACCAGCGCGCCTGCGTAAGGACTGCGCTCGTAGACGTGCATCCGGGTGCATTACTCATAGGTCTTGCAGATGGCGGGCATGTCGGAGAAGTCCAGCATGGGATCCACCCCGTGGGAGTACATGTTCATGGCCAGGGTGACGATGTCCACGTTTCCGGTGCGTTCGCCGTTGCCAAAGAGGGTGCCCTCCACCCGGTCGGCGCCCGCCAGCAGGGCCAGCTCCGTGTCCGCCACGCCGGTGCCCCGGTCGTTGTGGGGATGCAGGGACAGCGTCACGTGCTCCCGGTATTTTAGGTTCTCGCTGATGTATTCCACCTGGCTGGCGTAGACATGGGGCATACTCATTTCCACGGTGACCGGCAGGTTGATAATGACGTTATTATCTTCGCTGGGCTCCAGCACATCCAGCACCGCGTTGCAGACCTCCAGGGCGTATTCCGGCTCCGTTCCGGTGAAGCTCTCGGGAGAATACTCAAAGCGGAAATTGCCCTCGTATTCCGATGCCAGACGCTTGACCAGCTTGGCCCCCTCGATGGCGATCTGCTTGATCTCCTCCTTGCTCTTGCGGAACACCTGCTCCCGCTGGGCCACGGATACGGAATTGTAGAAATGGATGATGGCGCTGGGTGCACCCTTGCAGGCGTCGAAGGTCTTGCGGATGATGTGCTCCCGGCACTGGGTCAGCACCTGCACCGTCACGTCCTGGGGAATCATGTTGTTTTCAATCAGGGTGCGCAGGAATTCATATTCCGTCTCGGAGGCGGCGGGGAAGCCTACCTCGATCTCCTTGAAGCCCACCCGCAATAGCATATGGTAGAATTCCAGCTTCTCTTCCAGGCTCATGGGGATCACCAGGCTCTGGTTGCCGTCTCGCAGATCCACGCTGCACCATTGGGGAGCTTTTTCGATGTGATCCTTCTGCACCCATTTGTAGTGGCTGCCCGGTGCGGGGTAATAGCCGATGCTGTACTTTCTGGTATCCATATGCGTTTTCTCCTTTTTGCTTACGCCGAAAGCAATTGTCAATTTGCGCACAGCGCATAATTTATACGATCTTAAACCCAGCGTCTTTCAGAGCCTGGGTGATTTCTTGAACGTGGTCATAGTTCCGGGTTTCCAGGGTTAGGCGCAGGTAGCAGCCGTTGATGGATTCGGTGTCGCCGTTGCGCTCGTGGTGGACGCTGGTGACGTTGCCGCCGCAGTCGGCGATGATCCGGGACACGTCCTTCAGTTGGCCCGGCTTATCCACCAGCTCGATGAGCAGGCTGGTAGTTCGGCCGGATTTCATCAGGCCCCGGTCAATGACCCGGGACAGGCTGGTGACGTCGATGTTGCCGCCGGAGATCAAGCTGACCACCTTCTTGCCCTGGATGGGGAATTTGCCGAACATGGCGGCGGCCACGGACACCGCGCCCGCGCCCTCGGCGATCATCTTCTGCTTTTCAATCAAGGCCAGAATAGCGGCGGCGATTTCATCCTCGGTGACCAGGGCAATGTCATCCACATACTGACTGACCATCTGGAAGGTCAAGTCTCCCGGCTTTTTCACTGCGATGCCGTCGGCAATGGTGGACACCGCGCTCAATGCCTCCACATGGCCGCTGTGGATGGCGTTGTACATGCTGGGGGCGCCCGCCGCTTGAACGCCGTAGACCTTGACGTGGGGGCTGATGGACTTGATGGCGCAGGCCACGCCGGAGATCAGTCCGCCGCCGCCGATGGGCACGATCACCGCGTCCACATCGCTCATCTCGTTCATAATTTCCAGACCGATGGTGCCTTGACCGGCAATCACATATTCATCGTCAAAGGGGTGGACGAAGGTGTAGCCTTTTTCCTCCTTCAATTCCAGCGCCTTGTTGTAGGCGTCGTCGTAGACACCGGGTACCAGGCAGACCTGGGCGCCGTAGCGCTTGGTGGCCTCCACCTTGGAGATGGGGGCGGTGTCAGGCAGGCAGATCAGGGAGGAAATGCCGCATTTGCTGGCGGCCAGGGCCACGCCCTGGGCATGGTTGCCGGCGGAGCAGGCGATGACGCCCTTCTGCTTTTCCTCGTCGGAGAGCATGGCGATTTTGTAGCCGGAACCCCGAAGCTTAAACGAACCGGTATTTTGCAGGCATTCCGGTTTTAAGTACAAACTGCACTCCGGGGCGATGCCGTAGGCCTTGGCCAGAGGGGTGGGGCGGATGATGTCCTTGAGGACCACTGAGGCGTGGAAGATTTTGTCAATTGTGACCATTTTTCCTTCTTTTTCCTTTCTCTATGGGTGTAGAAAAAGCCCTGTCTCTCTTGCACAAAGAGACAGGGCTTCTGAAAAACCTTGCGGTACCACTCTTTTTGCCGCGAAACGCGGCCACTCAACAGCGGTCAAACAACCGCCTCCCGTTGTATCGGTCGGGCTCCGTCCTGCCTACTTGGATTTCCGTTCAGCCAGGCCGCTCAGAGGCCAGTATACAGTTTCTCCCTCGCCGCCTCGCACCAACCGGCGGTTCTCTGCTATGGGGAAGGCAAACTGCTTTTTCCTCTTCAAAGCGTTTTGCGTTATGTGGGTAGGATTATAGCACGACTTTTGGAAAGTGTCAAGTGGGGAAACACAAAAGTCTTTCCATACCGGACGGCTTTTGCTTTACTCGATGACCTGGATCCAGCCCTTGGGCGCTTCCATGCGGCCCATCTGGATGCCGGTGAGAGTGTCGTAGAGCTTCTGGATGCCGGGGCCCATACCGGTGTAGTGGATCTCCTTGCCGTGGTCCACGATGGTGCCCAGAGGGGAGATGACGGCGGCGGTGCCGCACAGGCCGGCCTCGTCGAAATCGCCGATTTCGCTGAGGGCCACGGGACGCTCCTCCACTTCCATGCCCAGGTAATCCTTGGCCACCTGGATCAGAGAGCGGCGGGTAATAGAGGGCAGAATGGTATCGGACTTGGGAGTGACCAGGGTGTTGCCCTTGATGAAAATGATGTTGGCACCGCCGGTTTCCTCAATGTGGGTTCGGGTGGCGGAGTCCACGTAGACATTCTCGTCATAGCCCTGCTCGTGGGCGTCCACGATGTTGTACAGGCTCATGGCGTAGTTGAGGCCAGCTTTCACATGGCCGGTGCCTCTGGGAGCTGCCCGGTCCAGGTCGGAAATTCGCACGGTCAGGGGCTTGACGCCGCCCTTGAAGTAGGGGCCAACGGGGGTGGTGAACACCCGGAACTGGTATTCATTGGCAGGCTTGACGCCGATGATGGCGTCGCTGCCGAACATGAAGGGGCGCACATACAGCGTTGCGCCGGTGCCGTAAGGGGGAACCCAGGCGGCGTTGGCCCGGACGGTCTCTACCACGGCCTTGACAAAGCGCTCCTCGGGGAAGACGGGCATTTTCAGGCGGCGGCAGGAATTGGCCATACGCTCGGCGTTCAGGTCAGGCCGGAAGCAGACGATACGGCCATCTTCAGTGGTGTAGGCCTTCAAACCCTCGAAGCAGGTCTGGGCGTATTGCAGGACGCAGGCGCATTCGCTGATGGTAATGCTGGCGTTGTCTGTTAGGCAGCCGTCATCCCAAGCGCCGTTCTTGAAATTGGAGACATAGCGCATATCCGTCTGGACATAGCCGAATCCCAGGCTGCTCCAGTCAATGTTCTTCTTTTCCATATAAAGCACCTCTTCTGATTTGTACAGTGATGCCGCAAAGGCGGCGGGCTATCGCTTATTTTATCACTGACAAGCCTTGAGGTCAATAGCCAAAGGAAATGTTTCTTTCCTGGCGACAAATGTCTATCTGTAAGAAACGCACAAAAGGAAACGGTAGAATTTGTAAAAAAGCTTGACTTTAACAAGCTAAAGTGATAAAGTATCAAAGCAAACCAAAGGAAGAAAGGAACCAAAGCAATGGGAAAAATCCGACATCCCGGTGAGGAAGCGTTTTACGAAGCCGTTTTGTCTTTGCGTACAATCGAGGACTGCCGGCTGTTTTTTGAGGATATCAGCACCATCAAGGAGCTGCAGGCCATGGCCCAGCGGTTCCGGGTGGCCTGCCTGCTGGACAGCGGCAGCAATTACTTAGAGGTGTCGGAGGCCACTGGGGCCAGCTCCGCCACCATCAGCCGGGTGAACCGGTGCCTGCATTACGGCGGCGGCTACCGGACGGCTCTGGATCATTTGAAGGAGGAGGGAAAGCTGAAAAATGACGCAAACGGCCTGGAAACGTGAGGAGCAGGCGGCCACCGCTCTGCGGGAGCTGTACCGCCGCTATGGCTACACGCCCTATAAAATGAGCCAATTTGAGGAATATGACCTGTATGTGCGCAACAAGGATTTCCTCCTGTCGGATCAGATCATCACCTTTTCCGACGGCAGCGGACGGCTGCTGGCGCTGAAGCCGGATGTGACGCTGTCCATCGTCAAAAACGCGCCGGAGGAGCCGGGGGTGGTGCGCAAGGTCTACTACAACGAGAATGTCTACCGGGATTACCGGGAAATCCACCAGACCGGGCTGGAATGTGTGGGGGATCTGGGCGGCTATGAGATTGCCGAGGCAGTGCTGCTGGCGGTGAAAAGTCTGAAGCTGCTGGGCGGCCGGTATAAGCTGAACCTGTCCCACATGGGCTTGATTGCGGCGGTATTGTCCGCCTGCAATTTCACGCCTGGGGAGAAGAAGCAGGCCATGGACTGCCTGCGCCAGAAAAACGCCCATGATTTGAAGCGGCTGTGCGGGGACAATGGGGAGGCCTGGAAAAAGCTGGAGGCTCTGGTGGCCTGCGGCAGCAGCGGACAGGAGGCCTTGCGCCGGGTGCAGGCGGTGCTGACCACTTCGGCGGAGCAGCAGGCACTGGCGGAGCTGAGCGCCCTGTGGAGCATTTTGGAGGATCCGAAAAACGGGCTGCGTCTGGATTTTTCCGTGGGCAGCGACCTGGGCTATTACAGCGGTGTGGTGTTCCGGGGCTATCTGGAAGGAATTCCGGAGAGCGTCCTGTCCGGCGGACAGTACGACAAGCTGCCCCGGAAAATGGGCCGCCGCAGCCGGGCCATCGGCTTTGCCGTCTATCTGGATCTGCTGCAGCAGCGGCAGGGAGATTCGGATGCGCTGGATTTGGACACGGTGATCCTCCATGACGGTACCGTGGACACGGGCGTGCTGACGGCCGCGGCAGAGGACGCGGCCAAAACGGGCAGCGTGCTGGTGTGTACATCGGTGCCCACAGACCGGCGCTGGAAGCATTTGATACGCCTGGGCGGCGGGGAGGCAACACCATGACGGATTGGATCAACATTGCCCTGCCAAAGGGCCGCTTGGGGGAGAAGGCCTACGCTATGCTGAAGCGCAGCGGCTACGGCTGCCCCAGTCTGGAAAGCCAGAGCCGGAAGCTGATTTTTGAAAATCCGGACTGCGGCGTCCGGTATTTCTGGGTAAAGCCATCGGACGTGGCTATTTACGTGGAGCGGGGCGCGGCGGACTTAGGAATCGTAGGCAAGGATATTCTGCTGGAATACCAGCCGGAGGTCTACGAGCTGCTGGATTTGGGCATGGGCAAATGCCGCATGGCGGTGGCAGGCAAGAAGGACTTCCGGGATCCGGTGGGCCAGACCTTGAAGGTGGCCACCAAATTCCCCAACATCACCCGCAATTACTACAGCGGCAAGTGCCGGGACATCGATATCATCCATCTCAACGGTTCCATTGAGCTGGCGCCCATCTTGGGCTTGAGCCATGTGATTGTGGACATTGTGGAGACAGGAACCACTCTCCGGGAGAATGACCTGCGGGTCTATGAGGAGGTCGTACCCATCAGCGCCCGGCTGATTGCCAACGTTGCCAGCTATACCTTCCGGGAGGACGCTATCCGCGCCATTCGGGAAAGTCTGGCCAGACAAGTGGAGGAAAACCAATGATTAAGATTATGCGCTGCGGCCAGGTGCCGAATTCGGAAATTTTCGCCCGGGTCACCCCCGGGGCCAATGTGGAAGCGGCGGTGGAGGACATCATCGCCGCCGTCCGGGCCCGGGGAGACCAGGCAGTGCTGGAGTTTACCCAGCGTTTTGATGGAGTCCGCCCGGAGCCGATGCTGGTTTCCCGGCAGGAAATGGAGGAGGCCTTCGCCGCGGTGGAGCCGGAATTTTTGGCGGTGTTGGAGCAGGCGGCCCAGAATATCCGCGCCTTCCATGCCAAGCAGGTGCGAAACAGCTTTGTCATCGCCGACCGTCCGGGCATCGTGCTGGGCCAGAAGGTGACCCCCATCGAGAAGGTGGGCATCTACGTCCCTGGCGGCACCGCCGCCTACCCTTCCACGGTGCTGATGGACACCATTCCCGCGAAAATTGCGGGTTGCCCCCGGATCGTCATGGTGACGCCCCCCGGGAAGGACGGCAAGCTCAACCCCGCCATTCTGGCGGCGGCGAAGATCGCCGGGGTGGACGCGGTGTACAAGGTCGGCGGCGCCCAGGCCATTGCGGCCCTGGCTTACGGCACGGAAACGATTCCCCGGGTGGACAAGATCGTCGGCCCCGGCAACGCCTTCGTGGCGGAGGCCAAGAAGCAGGTATTCGGCCGGGTGTCCATCGACATGATCGCAGGCCCCAGTGAGATTCTGGTGATTGCCGACGGAAAGAGCGATCCCGCCCATGTGGCGGCGGACATGCTCAGCCAGGCGGAGCACGACAAGCTGGCCAGCGCCGTGCTGGTGACGGACAGCGCCGCTTTGGCGGAGGCTGTCAGCGCCGAGCTGGAACGGCAGCTGCCCAGGCTTTCCCGGCAGGACATCGCCCGGGCCTCCATCGACAACTGCGGCAAGATCATCGTGGCGGACAGCCTAATGGACGGAATCGCCATCGCCAACGAGATCGCCCCGGAGCACCTGGAGCTGATGGTGGACGACCCCTTCGCCTATCTGGACGCAGTGAAAAACGCCGGTTCCATTTTCCTGGGTCGCAGCTGCCCGGAGGCGTTGGGAGACTACTTTGCGGGGCCCAACCACACCCTGCCCACCTCCGGCACAGCCCGGTTCTCCAGCCCTTTGAGCGTGGATGATTTCGTGAAGAAAAGCCAGTTTACCTACTATACGGCGGATGCCCTGTCCCGGGCGGCGGACAGCATTGCCCGGTTCGCGGAGAAAGAGGGCCTCCAGGCCCACGGGAAAAGCGTGCTGATCCGCAGGGAGGGAATATGAGCCGGTTTTTGAATGAACAGTACCAGGCCCTGGAGGCCTATACCCCCGGCGAGCAGCCCCGGGACATGCGCTACATCAAGCTGAACACCAACGAATCGCCCTATCCTCCTGCGCCCTCGGTGGTTTCCTCCATCACGGGGCAGGAGGTGGAGCTGCTGCGGCTGTACAGCGACCCCACCGGCAAGGCCCTGAAGGAAAAACTGGCGGGGCTGTACGGCGTGGCGCCGGAGAACGTGTTTTTGTCCAACGGCTCTGACGAGGTGCTGAATTTCGCCTTCATGGCCTTCGGCGGCAAGGGGGCTGTGTTCCCGGATATCAGCTATGGCTTTTACCAGGTCTTTGGAGACCTGTATGGCATCCTCTATGAGAAAATTCCGTTGAAAGAGGACTTTTCTCTGGACTACCGGGACTACTGCGGAAAAGATAAGCTGGTGGTCATTGCCAATCCCAACGCCCCTACAGGTATGAGCATTCCGGTGGATCAAATCGAGAGAATCGCGGCCACCAATCCGGACAGTGTGGTACTCATCGACGAAGCCTACGTGGATTTCGGCGGAGAAAGCGCCCTGCCTTTGATTGAGACGTACGACAACCTTTTGGTGACCCGAACCTATTCCAAGTCCCGGTGCCTGGCTGGCGGACGGCTGGGCTACGCCTTTGCGGCCCCCGGCCTGATTGCCGACCTGGAAAAGATCAAGTATTCCACCAATCCCTACAACCTGGATCGCCTGACCCTGCGGCTGGGGGAGGCCACGGTGGATGCGGAAAGCTACTATCAAGAAAAATGCGCCGCCATCCAGCAGACCCGGGCCTGGACGGCGGAAAAGCTGAAAGAACTGGGCTTTATGGTTTTGCCCAGCCAGGCGAATTTCCTGTTCGCCAAAAGTCTCGACATGGACGGCGGGGCGCTGTACCTGGCGCTGAAAGCCAAGGGCATTCTGGTGCGCCACTTTACCAGCTCCCGGATCTGCCAGTTCAACCGCATCACCATCGGCACGCCGGAGCAGATGGCCGTGTTTATTGACACTTTGAAGGAGGTGCGCTATGAGAACCGCTGAGATCGCCCGCAAGACGGCGGAAACCGACATTTCCTTGACACTCAACCTGGACGGCACCGGAAAAAGCAGCGTCAACACCGGCTGCGGCTTTCTGAACCACATGCTCACCCTGTTTGCCGCCCATGGCCGGTTTGACCTGACGGTGGTTTGCCGGGGGGACACCCTGGTGGACGACCACCACAGCGTGGAGGACATCGGCATCTGCCTGGGGCAGGCGTTCTCCATGGCCCTGGGGGACAAGCGGGGCATCACCCGCTACGGCAGCTTCCTGCTGCCCATGGACGAGGCGCTGATCCTCTCCGCCGTGGACATCTCCGGCAGAAGCTGCCTGTGCTTCGGCCTGGAAATTCCCACGGAAAAAATCGGCGCCTTTGATACCGAGCTGGTGGAGGAATTCTTCCTGGCTTTCACCCGGTGCTGCCCCATGAGCTTGCATTTCAAGCAGCTGGAGGGAAAGAACAGCCACCACATTGTGGAAGGGGCCTTCAAATCCGTGGCCCGGGCGCTGAAAGCGGCGGTGGCTCTGGATGGAACCAATGAGATTCCCTCCACCAAGGGGGTGCTGTGATGGTCGGTATCATCGACTACGGGGTGGGGAACCTGTTTTCCCTCCGCTCCTCCTTCAAGGCCATCGGCCAGGAGGCCTTCGTCAGCGGTGACCCGGCGGAGCTGGAAAAAGCCTCCCACCTGGTGCTGCCCGGGGTGGGGGCCTTCGGCGACGCGGCGGAGAAGCTGTGCCAAAGCAGCCTGGACAGCTTCGTCCAGACCCAGGCGGCGGCGGGAAAGCCGCTGCTGGGCATCTGCCTTGGCATGCAGCTATTGTTTGAGGAGAGCCTGGAATACGGCTGCCATCCGGGGCTGGGGCTGCTAAAGGGCCGGGTGGTTCCCATGGAGGGCCGGATCCCTAAGGGACTGAAGATCCCCCACATGGGTTGGAACCGGCTGGAAGTAACGGGTGGACGGCTGCTGAAGGAAGTGGACGGGGGATTCGTCTACTTCGTCCACTCCTATTTCGCCGACGGCTGCGAAGATTCTCTCGCCGCTGTGACAGAGTATGGCATTCCCATCACCGCGGCGGTGGAGCAGGGGAACGTCTTTGGCTGCCAGTTCCATCCGGAAAAAAGCGGCGGCGTGGGACTGTCCATTCTGCGCCGTTTTTGCGAGCTGTAAGGAGGCGGCCTATGGAACTTTATCCTGCCATTGACCTGTACGGCGGAAAAGCCGTACGGCTGTATAAGGGTGACTATGCCCAGATGACGGTTTACAGCGATGACCCGGTGTCGGTGGCGAAGGACTTTGCCGCCGCCGGGGCGAAATCCATCCACCTGGTGGATCTGGAAGGGGCAAAAACCGGTAAGCCGGAGAATTTAACGGCGATTCGGAAAATTTTGGACGAAACCGACCTGTTTGCGGAGGTGGGCGGCGGCATCCGCAGCCTGGAAACCGTGGAACGCTACCTCTCCATCGGCGTAGGCCGGGTGATCCTGGGTACCGCTGCCGTTACCGACCCGGCGTTTCTGGAAGCGGCCCTGGCCAAATACGGCGAAAAAATCGCCGTGGGGGTGGACTTAAAGGACGGCTTTGTGGCCATCAAGGGCTGGACGGAAAAAAGCGCCCTCACCGCTGCCGGCTTCTTCGGAAAAATGGAGCGCCTGGGGGTCAAGACCGTGATCTGCACGGACATCTCCCGGGACGGGGCGATGCAGGGAACCAACCGGGGGCTGTACCGGGAGCTGTCGCAGGCCTACCACCTGGAACTGATCGCCTCCGGTGGTGTGTCCAGTCTGGAGGATGTGCTTGCGCTGAAGGCCATGGGCCTGCACGGAGCCATCATCGGAAAGGCTTATTACATAGGGGCCATCGATCTGAAACAAGCAGTGGAGGCGGCGCGATGATTACAAAACGAATCATTCCCTGCCTGGACGTGCGCAACGGCCGGGTGGTGAAGGGAACCAACTTCCAGGGGCTGCGGGACGTTTCCTCCCCGGTGGAGCTGGGCAAATACTACAGCGACAACGGCGCGGACGAGCTGGTGTTCTATGACATCACCGCCTCCGCCGAGGGCCGCAGGCTGTTTACAGACATCCTGACCCAGGTGGCCGAGACCATTTTCATCCCCCTGACGGTGGGCGGTGGCATCAACACCTTGGAGGATTTTGACCGGGTTTTAAAATGCGGCGCGGACAAGGTCAGCGTCAATTCCGGCGCCATCCGGGATCCCAGCCTGGTGGGCGCCGCCGCCCGGCTGTACGGCGACCAGTGCGTGGTGCTGTCCGCCGATGTGAAACGGGTGGAGGGCCAGTTCCGGGTATTCGCCAAGGGCGGCCGGGAGGACACCGGCATGGAGGCCATCTCCTGGATCAAACGCTGCGTAAGTAACGGCGCGGGAGAAGTGGTGCTCAACTCCATCGACACCGACGGCGTGAAAGGCGGCTTCGACCTGGAGATGCTGGAAGCCGTCAGCAGCGCGGTGGAGGTTCCGGTGATCGCATCCGGCGGCGCGGGCTGCCAGGAGGATTTTGTGAAGCTGTTTCAGAGCCTGCCCAGGGTGGACGCGGGGCTTGCCGCCTCTATTTTCCACTTTGGCCAGGTGAAGATCCCGGAGCTGAAGAAAACGCTGCGGGACAACGATATTTTGGTGAGGTTATGATATGCTGGAAATCGATCAACTGAAATTTGATGAAAAGGGGCTGATCCCCGCCATTGTGGTGGACGATCAGACGGACAAGGTGCTGACCCTGGCCTACATGAACCGGGAGAGCCTGGCGGTCTCCCTGGAGAAGGGGCTGACCTGCTTCTGGAGCCGCTCCCGGCAGGAGCTGTGGCTGAAAGGGGAGACCAGCGGCAATTACCAGCACATCGTCTCCATCACCGCCGACTGCGACTACGATGCCCTGGAGGTTCGGGTGAACAAGGACGGGCCCGCCTGCCACCTGGGGACGGATTCCTGCTTTACCAACCCCGTACTGGGGGAAAATAAGGAAAAATTCCGCTTAGAGGGGCTGTACCAGCTGCTGGAGGGCCGGAAAAAGGAACTGCCGGAAGGATCCTATACCACCTACCTGTTCCAGAAGGGACTGGATAAGATTCTCAAAAAGGTGGGCGAGGAATCCACCGAGGTGATCATCGCGGGCAAAGCCCAGGACAAGGCCGAGACGGTCTACGAGATCGCGGATCTTGCTTACCATGTGCTGGTGCTGATGGTGGAGCTGGGCATCACCGTGGAGGATATCCGGGAAGAATTGGCCAGCCGCCATGTGATCGACCACAAGGTCAAGCAGGAGAAAATGACGAAGTAAGCAAAAACCCACGGCTTAGGCCGTGGGTTTTCTTTTAGGTTTCCCGGCTGTGCTTTCTGCAGACCAGCAAAAACGCCGCGAGCTGGAACAGGAAGGTCAGCGTCCAGGAGACAGTGTAGGAGAAGTACAGACACTGGGGGGTGTGGAAC
>CAYYGF010000002.1:0-32089 GCA_964471315.1 uncultured Oscillospiraceae bacterium
CATTTAGGTAGCCGTCCGGGGCGGTGGTCTGGCCATAGGTTTTAAACCGAACCATCACCTTCTGGATCTGCTCCTCGGTCAGAACGTTCATGCGTCCGGCGCACATACACTGCCACTGCAGCCGGGCCACATCCTCCAGATTGCAGGCCAGGCTGAAGGCCTTGTTTAAGTCCACGCCGGTGGCAACCAGACCGTGGTTGGCCAGCAGAACCGCCTTGCCGCCATTGCAGGCCGCAACCGCTTTTTCCGCCAGCTCCGGCGTTCCAAAGGTCACATATTCGCACAGCGGAATCTCATGGGTTCCGGCACTGGCAATGACATAGTGGACAGCCCGGATCGGCTCGCCCATAATCGCCAGCGTGGTGGCGTAGTTGGAATGGGTGTGCACCACAGCGCCGCAGGTGCCATCCGTGTTGGCCCGGTAGAAGCCCAGATGCAGCCCGCTTTCGCTGGAGGGCTTGCGTTTTCCCTCCACCACATTTCCATCCAGATCCAGGATCACAATATCCTCCGGCGTAATGTCAAAATAGTTGACACCGGAGGGCGTAATCGCCATCAAGCCGGTCTGCTTGTCATAGATGCTGATATTGCCAGCCGTTCCATGGCTCAATCCCGCCGTGCTCATTTTTCTGCCGTATTCCGCGATTAACGCTCTTTCACTTTCCATTCGCATATGATTACCACCTTTGCTCATGCATTTTCTCCTTGACTGGCGCGTCATTTCGATGCGTTTGCCGCAATGGCTATCGCGTCCCACACCGAGGCAAAGGGCGGCGCGTAGCCAAGATCCAGGAAGCCCAGCTCCTCTGTTGTCATTCCCCGATCAATGGCGCAGGCGAAGGTATCGATCCGCCATACCGCCTCCTTGGCGCCCATGATCTGCGCGCCCAGCAGGACATGATCCTCCGGCCGGTAGCACAGCTTTACCGTCAGCGTCTGGGGATCCGGGTAATACCGGGCATGGGATCGGGTTTGCACGGTGACCGTTTTATACGGGATGCCGTTTGCCTCGCACTCTCCCTGGCCCAGTCCGGTTTTCGCTAGCTCCAGACCCATGCAGCGCAGCATGGAGGTGCCCAGGGCCCGCTTGAATTCCACGCGCTTGCCCAGGACGCTGTCGCCTGCCAGACGGCCCTGTTTGTTGGCGTTGGTGCCCAGAGCGATCATCACCGGCTTATCCAGCAGCCGGTGCCAGACCGTGGCGCAATCTCCAGCGGCATACACATCCGGCACGGAGGTCTCCATGGCCGGGCTGGTCACAATGGCGCCGTTGGGCAGCTTTTTCACCGCGTCCCCCAGGAATCCGGTGTTGGGGCGGATTCCGATGGACAAAATCACCAGATCCGCGTCGTAGCAGCCCTTGTCTGTCACGATCCGCTCCACCCGGCCGTCTCCCTCGAAGGAAACCACCTTTTCGGCGGTATGCACCTGAACGCCGTGGCGCTCCAGCTCCTGCTGCACCGCCTGGCCGAATTCCGGGTCGAATACGTTGAGCAGCCTGTCCATGGCCTCGATCACCCGTACATGGGGGATCTTTTGCAGCAGGCAGGCCTCGGCCAGCTCCAGGCCGATGTAGCCGCCGCCCACAATCACCACGTTTTGGGGTCCTTCCAGAATCGCCCGCTTCAGCGCTTCCGCGTGCTCCAGGGTTTTCAGCGGATAAATACCCGGCTTGTCAATGCCCGGAATCGGCGGAATCCGGGGCGAAGCGCCGGTAGCCACCAGCAGCTTGTCATACCCTTCCACCTGGGCTGCGCCCTGGGGATCCGTGTAGTGAACCTGTTTTTTTGCAAAGTCCACCCACTGGACGGCGCAGCCGGTTTTCATCACGATACCGGTTTTTTCAAACTCCGCCACACTGCGGATCCGGATCAAGTCGATGTCGTCATTCAGTCCCGCAACGTAATAGGGCAGGCCGCAGGCGCCGTAGGATACCTCCTGGGTCTGCTCCAGCACCACCACCTCCCAGCTGGGATCCTTGCGCCGAACCCGGGAAGCCGCGCTCATACCGGCGGCGTTGCCGCCGATCACCACAAATTTCATACAGGCTCTCCTTTCTTCCGGGCAACCGGGCGGGAGTAGGTTTCGCTGTCCACAAAGTCGATGCGCACCTTGTCGCCGCAGCGCAGGGTCGCCGGATCACAGTCCACAAGGTTCGTCAAGATCCGCACACCGTCCTGCAAATCCACCGTAGCCACCACATACGGCACCTTGTCCGCCACACTGGGATGGAAGGGCTTGTGCATCACCACATAGGAGTACAGCACGCCCTCCGGCGGCAATTGGATCATTTCCGTGTCGCTGCTTAAGCACTCCGGGCACAGGTATGCCGCCGGCCAGCGTACATGGCCGCAGCAGCGGCAGCGCTGAAAGCGAAGGGTATGCTCCCGGCATCCTTCCCAAAAGCCAGCCGCGTCCGCGTTGATGCGAGGTTCAAAAAATTCCATGGCTTATGCCCCCCTTTCCAGCACCAGGGTGATATGGCTCTGGAACACAGCGCCGTTGTCGCTGCATACAATGATTTCCGGTTCCTTTGTCCCGGGCAGAACGCCCAGCTGGCGCTGTCCGCACCGGCCTGTCAGCTGCATAACCGCCTCCGCCACCGGCGTCAGGCCCATGAAATAGCCCTCGGACAGCATACCGCCGGAGGTATTCACCGGCAGCTCTCCGCCGGGGCCCAGGCGCTGGCGGGTCAAAAATTCCTTCACCTGTTCCCGGGGGAAGAAGCCGTAATCCCGCAGTGTCGCCTCCACGGTGTAGGTGAAGCAGTCGTAAAGCTCGCAGGCATCCACATCCCGGCAGGTGATACCCGCCATCCGGAAGGCCTGCTGGGAGGCCAGCTTCGCCGCGCTCTCGGGATCCTCCACCCGCAGGCGGAAGGGGGATACGGGCTGATTGGCGCTGCCAAAGCCCCGAATAACCGCATAGGGATGTCCCAGGGCCTTCGCCCGCTCCACAGTGGTCAGCACAATCGCCCGTCCGCCGTCGCTGCTGGGGGTCGCGTCCAGCAGCCGCAGCGGCTCCGCCACCATGGCGGAGGCATAGTAGGCCTCGTCGTCTAGCGGCTTTCCGTACATGGCCGCCTGGGGATTCAGGCAGGCCCACTGGCGCTGGGCAATGGAAATCTCTTTCCAGACCTCCGGGCCGGTGCCGTAGGTATCCATGGCCCGGCGGGCCTGCATGGCGTATTTGGACATGGTGCTCAGGTCGCCGAAGGCCGCCAGGTCATCGGTGGCCTTGCCGCCGGACAGCTCCTTGACAAAGCTGCGCCGGCCACTGCGGGCGTTATCGCCATAGGAGATCACCACATACCGGCACAGTCCGGAGGACAGCAGGCCGATGCTGTTGTACAGCCAGCCCCGGGTGCAGTAGGTTTCCTGGCCGATGACACTGGGCCGGAAGCCCAGCTGCTCCGCCACGGTGAAGGCTGTCACGTCATAGTCTCCCGCCAGCGCTTCAAAATGGCGGTACAGGAACATGGCGTCCACGTCCCCTTTTTCAATTCCCGCGTCGGCCAGGGCGTTGCGGATCGCCTCCGTATGGAAGCTGATGGCCGTTCTGCCGGGAATCTTGCCCTGGGGGGTGTAGCCCACCCCCACAATGGCAATTTTGTTTTTTAAATCCTCCATATCCGGTTCCCGCCTTTATTCCGCCCAGACCACATCCGGTGCGGGGATAGTGGGCGCGTGGTAGTAGGCAAGCTTCGTGGTGTTCATCAAATGGCGGTAGGTCAGGTTGTCGCTGATAGAGTTGTTGCCCCAGCTGCCGCAGCCCAGGCTCATGGTGGGATGCAGGCCGTTGATGAAGTTGCCGCCGGAGGCAGCGCCGCCGGGCTGGTTGACCACCAGGCGGGATACCGGCAGCTCCAGGCCCGCGTACTCTGCGTAGTCCTCCCGGTCGGTATAGATCACGGAGCTGTGGCCGGCGCCCTCCCACTGGAGGTTGGCCTTGGCATTGGCGACGCCTTCCTCAAAGGTGTCGTAGGGGAAAATCTGCACCACGGGGCACAGCTTTTCCCGGCGCAGGATATTCTCCCGGGTCATGCCCAGGCTCATGAACAGCAGCAGCGTGGTGCTCTCCGGGATCTCCAAGCCCAGCAGCGCCGCCAGCTTGCTGGGCAGCATCCCCACATGGGCAGGGTCGGTCATGCCGTTTTCCTTAAACAGAACCTTGGCCAGACCGGGGGCCTTGTCCTCCGGCAGCACATAGGCGCCGGTGGCCCGGAAGGCCTCCAGCAGCGCCTCCACCTTTTCCCTGGGCACATGGATGGCCTGCTCACCGGTGCAGGGCATACCATTGTCATAGGAGCGGGCATTGGTGATCTGGGTGGCCGCCTTGGCAAAATCCGTATAATCCGGGGCGATCACCACCTGCACATTGCCGGGGCCAACGCCAAAGGAGGGGCGGCCGCTGGAATAGGCGGACTTCACCATGGCGGCGCCGCCGGTGGCAACCACCACATCCACCTTGCTCATCAGCTCCTGGGTCAGCGCCATGGAGGGCTGCTCCACAATCTGAATCAGATTCTCCGGGGCGCCCAGCTCCCGCAGGGCACTGTTAATTAGGTCAACGCCATGCTTTGTCACGTTCTTGGTGCGGGGGTGCGGGGAGACGATCATGGCATTGCGGCATTTGATGATGTTCATGCCGTTGCTGACGGTGGTGGACACGGGGTTGGTGGTGGGCACCAGCGCCGCCACCACGCCCAGAGGCTTGGCAAAGGTCGCCAGCTTCTCCGCCGGGTCGTAGTCGATCATGCCCACGGACTTCTTGTCATGAAGGAAGTGCCAGGCACCCAGGGTGCAGCGCTGCAGCTTAACGATCTTGCTGTCCACCCGGCCGTAGCCGCTTTCCTCAACTGCCTCCCGGGCCAGCATCTCCGCGTTGTCGTAGATGATCTTGCCCATGGCCTTCACCAGAGCGTCCACCTGCTCCTGGCTGTAGCCTTCCACAATGCTCTGGGCCTTTCTGGCCTTAACCAGCAACTGCTCAATGTAGCTTAACTCTGCCATTTTGAAAATCTCCTTTACTATAGCACGATTTCACCAGCCGCAAAAGAGACGGCTGTTATTTTTTTCCATTTTTTTCGTTTTGTTTTTCCAAAGTCCGGTAGCATACCTGCAGCACGCCGCAAAGCACCGTGAAAGCGGCGCACAACCCTAAGCACAGGGCCAGGGCGGTGCGGTAACTGCCGGTTCGGTCATACATCCCACCCAGGATTCCCGAGGAGAAGGAGGAGGCCAGGGTTGCCAGCATCATCACCTGGGAAAAGGCCTTGGGGTATTCGGCGCCCCGGAAGAATTTTCGGGTCAGCAGCGGCGGCGTGATCACCGACAGCGCCATGCCCACGCCGTAGCACAGGCTTCCCCCGGTCATGGCCCAGAGATGGTCGGAATACAGCAGCAAAAACGCCGGAACACAAAAGGCAAAGCCCGCAGCGCAGGCCCACCTAAGGCCCTTCGCGTCATTGACCTGGCCCAGCAGAACCTTGCCCGCCGCGTTGGAGATCATGGAGCAGGACACCAAAAACGCGCCGGCGGTTATGGTCTTTCCCATGGAGATGGAATAGTTGACGATCTGTGGGGAAAAGCCGGTGCAGAACAGCGGCATCCCGGTGGCCAAAAACAGCAGGCTCAAGATGCCCACCCGGGTGGCCTTTCCCATGGCCAGCGGCTGCTCCTGGGGCTGCTCCCCGGCCCTAAAAATACCGTAGGGCTTGCAGCCCACCATTTCCGGCTTCAGCCGTATCACAAACAATGTCATGGGCAGGATCATCCCCGCGCATACCGCCGCTGCAGCGGCATAGCCTGTCCGCCAGCCCCAGATGGAGATCACCCGCTCAAAGCTCATGTTGCAGATCATCCCCAGAAGGCCAGAAAACGCGGCGGAAATGCCGATGGCCAGCCCCAGCTTCTCGTGAAACCAGTTGGCCAAAATAATCGGCTCCGAGGTGGTCAGCAGCATTGCCGAGGCAATGCCCATGACGAAGGCCGCGGCGTACCACTGCCACAGCTGCTGAAAAAGCCCCATCAGCGCCGTACACAGCGCCATCACCACCGCGCTGAGGGAAAGGGTCACCCGGGTGTCATACCGGTACAGCACCTTTCCCACAAACGGCAGCAGTATGCACGACGACAGTCCGGCCACCGTCTTATACAGGGAGATTCCTCCCACCGGAAAGCCCAGATCCTGGCTGATCGCCGTGAAAAACAGCCCCATGGTATTCATCACCACGCCCATGCTGCCGCCCTGCATCATGCAACAGCCCAGCAGCACCAGCCAGGGCCGGAGGGCTTTCCGATCAAGCGTAGGACTGTTCAAGGATTGCCTGCGCCTCCTCCCGGCTCAGCGGCGCCCGCTCGTTGGCATAGCGCCGGTCAACGGATTTCTCCGCCACCGCCCCCAGGGACTCCCGGGTAATGCCAAACTGGGACATGCGCAGATCCGCCACGCCGCACCGGGTCATCAGCTTCTCCAGCGCGTCCAGAACGCCCTGGGGCGACGGTTCCGCGCCCATCGCCTGGGCCAGGGCCGTCATCCGCTCCCGGTAGGCCTCCTGTCCGGCGCAGCGGCGCAGATAGGCCCGGCTGATGAGGATCAGCCCCGCCCCATGGGTCAGCTCGGGGTAGAAGCCGGACAGGGAGTGCTCCAGGGAATGCTGGGCGGTCAGGGAGCTGTGGGTCAGGCACATGCCAGCCTCGGTACTGGCCCAAGCCATTTCCGTTCTGGCTTCCCTATCATCCCCCTGGGCAACCGCTCTGGGCAGGAACCTTACCACCCGCCGGACGGCATCCAGGCAAATCAAATCGCTCAAGGGCGTTGCCGCCCGGCTGATGTAGCATTCCACCACATGGAACAGCACGTCAAAGCCCTGGTAGGCCGTCAGCCTGGGGGGCACGCTGCACATTAACTCCGGATCCACCACGCTGATGGCCGGGAAGCTCCAGGGCGTTCCGAAGGAAACCTTTTCCTTGCGCTCGGGATAGGAGATCACGCAGCCCGCGTCCGCCTCCGATCCGGTACCGGCGGTGGTGGGAACGGCAATCAGCGGCAGGGGCTTTTCCCCCAGGGGCAGCCCCTTTCCGGAGCCGTCCCGGACATAGTCCCAGCAGTCGCCGTCGTTTACCGCCATCACCGCCATCCCCTTGGCCGCGTCAATGGCGCTGCCGCCGCCCAGAGCCACCAGGAAATCGCAGCCGGCCTGTCTGGCAAGGGCCGCGCCCTCCATCACATTGTCCCGGGTGGGGTTGGGGCAGACCTTGTCATACAGGGTATAGCGCACGCCGCTCAGCGTCAGCTCCCGGCACAGCCGGTCGAGATAGCCCAGCCGCTTCACGGATTTGCCTGCGGTGGTCACAACCAGGGCGTGCCGTCCGGGCAAACGCTTTTCATGGAGTCGATCCAGCACTCCCGGCCCAAAGAGAATGTCGGTGGGCAGATAATATCGGTAATTCATAAACGCCTCGTTTCTTTGCCGCGTTCCCCTTGGATTTCCATGGAATGGTACATTTTCCGCAAAAAACCATTTTCCACAAAAAATCCGAAGAAAACACTTTACGATTCCACATATTCTGTGGTAGTATTGTTGTAGATTTATAGAGAGGATGATTCTAATGCTTTCATTCCAGCGCAGGGAAGAAATCAAGCGTCTGCTCTTACAGCAAAAATCCGTCACCGTTGGTGAGATTGCCCGGAAATTCCAGGTCAGCGACGAAACCATCCGCCGGGATTTGGCGGTGCTCTGCAACGAGGGCTTCTGCACCAAAACCTACGGCGGCGCGTCTTTGTCCGTGCGAAGCGCCTCTACCACCGCCTCCAGCATCAAGAAAAATCTGCGTGTGGCAGAAAAAAAGCGGATCGCGGAAATCGCCGCCACCCAGATCAAGCCCAAGGACTGCATTTTCCTGGATCACTCCACCACAGCGGCGGAGCTGTGTACGGAAATCCGCAGTCTGGAGCTGACCGTGGTCACCAACTCCCTCTGGGTCATCCGGGAGCTTGCCAACCAGGAAAACATCGATCTGGTGGTCACCGGCGGCAGCGTCCGGGTGTTGGATCAGGGCATGTTCGGCGCGGAGGCGCTGACCTTTCTGCGGCACCATTATTTCGACAAGGCCTTTTTCTCCTGCCGGAGTCTGAACCTGACCAAGGGTGTGTTCGACGCCAATGAGCAGGTTGCCTCCTTCCGTCAGATCCTGGCCGAGCAAAGCGCCCGCTCCTTCTTGATGGCAGACAGCACCAAGTTTGGGGTTCCGGGCTTTGTGCACATCATGCCCTATAAGGAACTGGATGTGCTCATCACCGATGCCGTTCCCAGCGCCCAATGGTCGGATATGCTGGCCAAGAACAATGTAACCGTGCTGACCACCATGCCGGATTGATGCTCCCCCAGCGCCGCAGCCGCGGCGCTGGTTTTTTGCTTATTCCCCGAAGTAGGATTTGAGGTTGTAAGGAGACAAAATTCCCTTGTCGGTCACGATGCCGTCCACCAGCTTCGGCGGGGTGACATCAAAGGCGGGATAGTAGCCCTTCACCCCGGGCAGGGTGTGCTTGAGGCCCATGGACTCGGTAACCAGCGCCGGATCCCGCAGCTCGATCTCCACGGAGTCGATGCCGGGATGGGCAGGGTTGGGGGTGCCGGTGGCAAAATAGGGGATGCCCCAATACCGGGCCGCCAGGGCAATCTGGAAGGTGCCCACCTTATTGACCACATAGCCGTCCATGGTGATGACATCCGCGGCAGAGGTGAACACGTCCACCTTTTTCATCTTCATGGTATAGGCGGGCATATTGTCGGTGATAACGGTGGTGTCAAAGCCCATGTCGCTGGCCACGGAGGCCGTCAGCCGGGCGCCCTGGTAATAGGGCCGGGTCTCCGGGCAGATCATCTTCACTTCGTTCCCCCGGCGGCGGCATTCCCGCAGCAGGGTTCCGATGATGGTTTCCGCAAAACACTGGGTCATCACCGTGCCGCCATCGGGGATCTGATCCGCCAGATGGACGGCAATTTTGTCGTAACGGGTATAATTCTCATTCAGCCGGGCAATGGCATCCTGGCGCAGCTTCTCCGGCATATCCTCCCGGTTGGTGCCGGCGGCAAGCTCCCGGGTCACCACGCCCATGGCCCGCCGGGTCACACCCTTCATCCGTTCCATGGTGGTGGGACGGGCGTGGGACAGGGTATAGGCCGCCTTCTCCAAATAGGGGAGGTATTCCGTTTCCGGCAGCTCCCGGGCCTCGTAGGCCGCCAGGGCCATGCCCATGGCCGCGGCGGTATAGGGGCCGCCGCTCTGGGTGACCATATCCGCGATGGCCTGGGCCACCTCCTCATGGCGGCGGCAAATCACAGACTCGATCCGGATGGGGTAAATGCGTCTGTCCAAAATCTGAACGGCCCCGTCTTCATACCAAGCGATATTCTCATACCGCAGCAAAAACGCCAGGCCTTCGTCCGCTCGAAACATTCTATATCCCTCCTGTCAGATTTTCGCGGCCACGCCGCGCAGTACCTCGCCGTAGCACCGGCCCCGGGCAAAGCCCGTCTCCCGGTTCAGAATGAACGCCTTGGCCGCCAGGACACAGATGCGCTCCATCCGCAGCCGGGCGGAAGGCTCCTGGACACACTCCAGATCCTTGACCTTGGCGGAGCCTACCACCCGACGGATCAGCTCCGTACCGGCAAAGCCCGCGGTATCCTGCAAAATGTCATCCAGATACCATCGGGTGAACCCTTCTCCCCGGAACATGGGATCCTGGCAGCCTTTGTCCAGAATCGCCTCCGCCCTCTGGGTAAAGCCGTCCACGGACGCTTCCATGGTCTGCTCCACCCAGCGCTGGAAGGTCTCTTTTTCTTCCGGGTCGGTCATGGTGACCTCGGCATTGGCCCAGGCAAACACAAAGTGCGCCACAACGTTGCCCACGTCATAGCCCGCCGGGCCATAGAACGCGAACTCCGGATCCAGCACCATGGTGGAGCCGGGCTTGACAAAAATGGAGCCGCTGTGCAGGTCGCCATGGATCAGACTCTGGGCCTTGGTTTGGAACGCCATTTTCAGCTTTCCCGCCTCCAGGCACAGCGCCTCGTCTCCATACAGCTCCCGCCGCACGAATTCCTCGTTGCCCGGGAAAATCCGGTTGCGGCCCGCGGGGTTCCGGTAGGGATCCGTCAGCACCAGCCGCTCGGAAATGGCGCACATGGCCGGATTGATAAACTGGCCGGTGTAGCGTTTCTTCTGATCCGGCGTCAGCACCAGATCCGTGGTCCGGATCAGCGTCTGAGCCATAAAATCCGCCAGATCCTGCCCCAGGGTGGGGTAGGTCTTGTGGGCAATCAAGGCATAGCGCAGATTCTCGTGATCTCCGATGTCCTGCATCACCACGCAGCACATCACCGGATCATACAGGTAAATCTCCGGCACATGGGCAGGGGACAGCTCCCGCTGGATGCCCAAAATCTCCGCCTCAATCCGGTTGCGGTCGGTGCTGGTCTGCTGACCGGAGGAACGAACCACCGTCTCCGCGTGCTTGACAATCAGGGATTTTTTCCCATCCTCGGATGCCACCCGGTAAACATAGTTGATGTTGCCGTCACCGATTTCCTTGCAGGTCAGCGTTTCCGGCCCAAAGAAATCCGGCAGCTTCTCCCGGACGTATTCTATGGTATCCTCCGGGGTCATGCTGAAGTTATGATCAAACTTTGCCATAACGGCCTCCTTAATCGTCCTTGCTGGAAACGTACGCGGCAATCAGCGCCAGGGCCAGAACGCCGCCCTTGACTGCGTTCAGAGAATAATACGGCACACCGATCATGATGAGGCCGTTGTCCAGGATGCCTACCAGCGTGGCGCCTACCAGGGTGCCGATGGCGTTGGGCTTTCCCTGTCCGGCCACGCTTCTGCCGATGAACACGGCGGCCAGCGCGTACATCTGGTAACCTTCCGCGCCCTGGATCTGGGCGGACTGGTTCCGGGAGCAGACCAGAACACCGGTCAGCGCGATGAAGAAAGCGGCGATCATGCCCGCGGCGAAGCGGTACTTTTTCACGGGAATACCGGAAAGCTTGGCAGCGGTTCTATTGCCGCCCACGGCGTATATGTAGCGGCCGTACTTGGTGTAGGAGAGGAACACGTGCACCAGCAGGACACACACCAGCATGATAATAATGATGGTGGGAGAAGAACCGATGGTCTTCATAATGCCAGGGATGGAGCCGACGGACTCCATGCCGTTGGGCCGCTTCATGCCGGCGGAGATCGCACCGCCGCCGGTGTAGGTCAAGCCGATGCCCTGCAGCACAAACATCATGGCGCAGGTTGCCAGCAGGTCGGGAATCTTGCACTTGATGATGAGGAACATGGTGATGCATTGCAGCAGCATGGTCAGCACGATGGTGATGAGGGTCGCGGGCAGCAAATCCATGCCGTACCACAGCACAAAGCTCATCACAAAGTAACCGGACACCGACGCCAGGGCGCCGGCGGCCAGATCAAAGCCGCCCACAGCCAGGGTGACCGTCAGAGACATGGCCAGCACCGTATTGATGGAGATGGAACGCAGAATGGTTTCAAAGTTGCCGACGGACAAAAAGCCCGGCGCCAGCACGGAAAACAGCACGATCAGAACAAATATGGCGATGACCGCCGCCCAGCTTGTGAGGAAGCTGATGGCACTGTGGGCACTTAATCTTTTATTCATTTTCTTTTCCCCCTGTGGAATAGAACATAATTTCATCTTCGGTGGTATCGGCTGTCACAAGCTCCGCCGTTACACAGCCGCCGTACATCACATAGGTTCGGTCTGTAATGGCCATGATCTCGGAGGTTTCACTGGTTACATACAGCACGCATTTTCCCGCTGCCGCGATATCCTGGATCAGCTGGAAGATATCATGCTTGGCGCCTACGTCCACGCCCTTGGTGGGCTCGTCAAAAATATAGACCTCGCAGTCCGCCGCCAGCCACTTGCCAACGGCCACCTTCTGCTGATTGCCGCCGGAGAGGAAGGCCACCAGCTGGGACGCAGTGGGTGTCTTGATGCCCAGGGACTGAATGTAATTCTGGGCATTTTGCAGCTGCTTCTTCCGGCTGATGAAGATGCCGTTGCTGTATTTGGGCAGATCCGCCGCCGCCAGGTTAAAGTAGACCGGCTCGTCCACCAGAACGCCTTCCTTCCGGCGCTCCTCCGGCACCAGGCCCAGCTTGTAGTGCACCGCGTCGGTGGGAGACTTGATTTTCAGCTCCTTGCCGTTGAGCACCACGTGGCCGCTTTTCTTTGTCCGGGCGCCGAAAATGGTTTTGCACAGCTCGCTTTTGCCCGCGCCAACCAGGCCGCTGACGCCTACGATTTCTCCCTGGCGGACGTTGATGCTGACGTTCTTCAGCATGCCTTCCTCGTCGCACAGGTTTTTGACTTCAAAGGCGACCTCCCCAATGTGTCCCTGCACCTTGGGGAAATACTCCTCAAAGGAGCGGCCCAGCATCTGATCCACAATGGACTTGATGGTGGTCTGGGGAGTAATGGGGTAATTGGCAACCAGCTCGCCGTTGCGCATGACGGTGATGGTGCGGCAGATCCGCAGCACCTCTTGAAGCCGGTGGGAAATAAAGATCACCGCGATGTTCTCGGTCTTGGTCAGATGCTCCACCAGGTCGAACAGTTTCTCTGTCTCCGCGGTGCTCAAAGGCGCCGTGGGCTCGTCCAATATTAGGAAATTACAGGCGCCCTGCACCGCCCGGGCAATCAGCACCAGCTGCTTCTGCGCCAGGGACAGTTCACTGACCTGTAAGTTTTCGTCGATATCAATATGCAGTCTTTTCAGTGTTTCTCTGGCCGCGGTGCGGATGTGCTTCCAGTTCACGGCCACCTTCCGTTCCATACCGGTGATCAGCTCGTTCATCATAATGTTCTCGGCCACGGTCTGAGCGGGGAACAGGGCCATGTCCACTTCCTGATAAACGATCTCGATGCCCAGCTTCTTTGCGACGCTGGGGTTGCGCAGCTCCACCACGTTCCCGTTCAGCAGAACCTGCCCGGTGTAGCCGGGGTTCGCGCCTGCCAGAACCTTCATCAGCGTGGATTTACCCGCGCCGTTGGCGCCCACCACTGCCCGCACATCTCCCGTTTCAATGGAGAAATTGATGTCCGAGAGCGCTTTCACACCGGGAAACTCTATGGATACGTTCCGGGTTTCAATTCTGATTTTTTCCATGGATTCCCTTCCTTTTCATACGATGCTCCAAGAAACCCAAAGGGTCTTCTCATATAAACGCCGCCATAGGGCGTTGTCGTTTCCGTGATTTTCGGGGTGGAAAATCGCGGAGATTTGCTTATTCGGTTTTTCCCATTCCAAACAGCCGCCTCTATAAAAAGGCGCGCAGGTCAAACAGATGGAAAAAGAGGCTGGGGCTGCGGTTTCGCGCCCCAGCGCTCCTTTTTCAAAATTAGCCGACGAGATACGGCTTCATCCAGTCAGTGATGTGGTCGTTATTGACGCCATAGCCTTCGATGGTATCGCCCAGGTTCGTCACGTTGGAGTCCGGGGTCAGCTTGTCATAGGTCACGATGGAGGGAGTCAGATTGTAGACATCCTCAGTGGTATCGCCCATGAGCTTCATGGCCAGAATGCGGATGCCCTGCTGGCCGATGGTGGTGAAGTCAACGGTGGCGCAGGCCTGCCAGACATTGGTGCCGTCCAGCATGTAGTTGATATCCTGGTTGGAAATATCCACGGAAACCATGGGGATATCGGTACGGCCAGCCTCGCTCAGAGCCACATAAGCGCCACGGCCATAGGCGTCGTAGCAGCACCAGATGGCGTCCACTTCGCCGGGCTTATACTTGGGCAGGGTAGCGGACATAACGTCGGTCATGGAGGATTCGCCGTTCTTGGGGTCAGAGGGAGCCAGAACCTCGATGGTCTCGATGACACCCTTCTCCTCGTACTGCAGGTAAGCCTCCTGGCGGCGGTCAAAGGGAGAGATGCCGGGGCCGCGCCAAATCTTCAGAATCTTCACAGGCTCGCCGGCATCCACCTTCTCGGGGTACAGGCCCAGGATGTAGTCCAGCAGCATGGCGGCCATGCCCTGGTCGTCCTGGAACATCTGGGTCGCGCCGGGGATGGAGGTCTTGTTGCCGGAGGCGTCCACAAACTGGGTGTCGAAGCAGACAACCTGGATGCCCTTGCCCACCAGATCGGTCACCAGGTCAAAGGAAGTCTCCTGGTTGCCGTGGGACAGGAACATGGCATCGTAGCCCTGGTTGGCACAGGTGGAAACGGTATCCTGGAAACGGACGTTGTCGGTGTCGGTGAAGTAGACATCGCACTCCGCGCCCAGAGCGGAAGCGGTTTCCTTGGCGGCGTTGGCAGCCATCTGGAAAATGTCAGTGGAAACAACATTGAGGATGTAGGCAATTCTCTTGCCCTCCAGTGGGAGCTTCTCCGCCGGGGCGGCAGCGGTTCCCTCCGTAGCCGCCGGGGCGGCATCCTTTGCGGTGGTTTCCTTGGTTTCTTGGGTCTTGGCGCAGGCACACAGGCTTACAGCGAGAGCAAGCACCAAAACGAGGGCGAGCAGCTTCTTCATGTTTTTTCCTCCTATTTGATATGGTTGTCCAAAAGCCTTTCGCTTTCGACAAGTTTAGTGTACTCTCAAATTTGGGATTTTGCAAGCATTTTTTGGTATTATGTTGTTTTTTGTTGGATCGTTCAATTTTGCACCCTGGAATTTAGCATATATTACCAAACGATTCCCGATAAATCGTCAGTATTACCAGCGATATTCCAGTTAACCCTTTGAATTCAACACAACTTAATCAAAATACCAACAAAGCAGGTATATATTTCCCCAACAGCGGGCATCATCCCCCAGCAAAGGCATACAAAAAGGCACACGCAGCCGCCTGCGTGTGCCTTATGCATTCCTTCCTACAGCACGTTCCACCAGTTCAAGCCGTGGGCCTGCCCCATGGCCTCCACCCTTCGGGCGGTCTGGGCGCAGGCGGCGGCAAAATCCGCCGGCTCCCCCGCCTGGCTGTAGGCCTTCACCTGGGCAAACCCCCCGTCGATTTCCTCCATGGGGGTGTGATCGGCAAAGCAGCCCCGGAAATGGGCCCATTTTTCCCACCGGGCTTCGGCATCCTCCGCCAGGGTCTCCGCCCGGTGCCACTGCCCTGCCAGGGCGCAGGTTCCCGCCAGCTCCAGCTCCCGGGCAATGGGTTCGTGGATCCGATCCATCGTCCAGGTCACCAGCAGCGCCCCCGCCAGCAGCGCCAGCAGCAGCGCCAAGCCAAACCAGCTGCGCTTCATCGGCGATACTCCTTCCCAAGCCAGAACACCTTGTCCGACCCGTCCACCGTCAGCAGCAGGGTATCCCGGATCCCGGCGGCGTGGTTCCGCAGAATCCCGCTGAGCCAATTCTCGTCCTTGCCCGCTCTGGCCAGATTCTCCCGGGACAGGTAGCCATCCTCGATAATGGTCACGGGAAGCAGCTGCCCCTTGACCTCCACTCCCGCGTCCTTGGCGCTGGCCGGGCGCTCCTTGGGGTAGGGAAACACGGTGACGGAGCCATCCGTTTCCAAAATAGCGTACTGCACCGTCCGAATGTCCAGCACGTCCTTCTCCCGCAGATGTCCCGTCAGCTCATCCAGCGTCACCCGGGTACGGCGCAGGTTCTGCTGCACCAGCTTGCCGTTGTCAATGAGAATCACCGGCTTGCCGCACAGAAACCGCCGGAACCGAACGCTGTGGAGAATCAGCCCCGACAGCACCAGCTCCATCCCCAGCACCGTTAAAATCGGCACCAGCCCGGAATACAGCGGAATGGCCCCGTCCTGCATCGGGATCGCCGCCAGATTCGCCACCAGCATGGTCACCACGAACTCCGCCGGCTCCATCTCTCCAATCTGTCGCTTTCCCATCATCCGGATGGCAAAAATCAGCACCAAATACAACAAAATGGTGCGAAGATAGGATAAAATCAAAAAATCACCTCCTGGGGATTTTACCCAGGAGGCGGCATTTTATGCGGCAGGCGGGCAACGGCGGACAGTTGTCCCGGATTTGTTTACATAAATCTGTCCGTTGCTTCTTATCCACAGGGCTGTACAGAAGTTTTCCACAATCTCCACAGGTTTTTCCACAGGCTTTGTCGAAAAAAACGTTGATAACTGCCCCATTCTGACGGATAGAAGGGAAAAATTCCACAGCCTGTCGAAAGCTGTGGAATTTCTTCGATTGACATAATGCTGTTTTTTATCCCAGCAGGGCGAAATACAGCAGAACCACCACGCCCAGCACGATCCGGTACACACCGAACACGGAGAAGGAGTGGTTGCGGACATACTCCATCAGCGCCTTGATGACCACCAGGCTCACCAGGAAGGACACCACGCAGCCCACCACCAGCACGCCGATCTCCGTGCCTGTGGCGCTGACGCCGGACAGCAGGAATTTAAGCCCTTTGATGGCGGAGGCGCCCAGCATGGTGGGGATCGCCATGAAGAAGGAAAACTCCGCGCCGGCGCTGCGGCCTACGCCGATCAAAATGGCGCCCAAAATGGTGGAGCCGGACCGGGAGGTGCCGGGAATCAGACTCAAGCACTGGAACAGGCCGATGAACAGCGCCGTTTGGTAAGAAATGTCGTATACATCATTGACGGATTGTTCTTTCAATCTGGCGACGGTAACGCCATCCTTTGTGGAAATCCGCTGGAATTTTCCCCGGGTGTTTCTCTGCTCCACCAGGATGAAGGCGATGCCGTAGACGATCAAGGCGATGGAGACCACCACCGCGTTATGCAGGTGCTCGTCCATCCAGTCATCGAACAGCACGCCGACGATCCCCGAGGGGAGGATTGCCACGATGACCTTGAACCAAAGCTGCCAGGTTTGCTTCTTTTCCCCGGCGGATTTGCTGGGAGAAAAGGGGTTGAGCTTATGGAAGAACAGCACGATCACCGCCAGGATGGCCCCCAGCTGGATGACCACATCAAACATACTCTTGAACGCATCGGAAACATTCAGTGTCACAAATTCGTCCAGCAGGATCAGATGTCCCGTGGAGGAAATGGGCAGCCATTCCGTGACCCCTTCCACAATGCCAAAGAGGATGGCTTTTAATAATTCAATCATAACGTTACGTTGTTCCTTTCCAAGTACGCTCTTGCCCTTATGTAAATCAAGAGGCAAGATTTGTTCCTTACCTATCATATCCTATCTTCCCTATATTTGCAAGTGAAACTTCCCTGTTCACAAATTCGGGTGGTAGACTTTACAAATTGTTCACTTCAATTCCGCATTTTGCGTTATAATAAGGAAAAAGGAAAAGAATACGCTTTTAGGAGGATCTTGATCATGGCTGTTTCTGTTTTGATTGTGGAGGACGACCGCAATATCGCGGAGCTTCTGCAAATGTATCTGGAAAAGGAGGGCTACGCCGTCACCGTAGCCGGGGACGGCGGCCAGGGTCTGGCCAAATTCCGGGCCATCAAGCCGGATCTGGTGCTGCTGGATGTGATGATGCCGGTGATGGACGGTTGGACGGTGTGCAAGACCATTCGTGCTGAAGCCCAAACCCCCATCATCATGCTCACCGCCAAGGGGGAAACCGATGACAAGGTCACGGGCCTGAAAAACGGCGCCGACGACTACATCACCAAGCCCTTTGAAATGAAGGAGGTTCTGGCCCGGATTGAGGCGGTGCTGCGGCGCACCTCCGGGGTCACCACCGAGAAGAAGGCCCGGCGGCTGGTGTTCGATAAGCTGATTATTGACATGGATGCCTTCGAGCTGACCGTGGACGGCAAGAAAATCGACACCCCTCCCAAGGAGATGGAGCTGCTGTACTATCTTGCCTCCTCTCCCAACCGGGTCTACACCCGCAACCAGCTGCTGGACGAGGTGTGGGGCTTCGACTACTTCGGCGACTCCCGCACCGTGGACGTTCACGTCAAGCGCCTGCGGGAAAAGCTGGAGGGTGTCAGCGACCAGTGGAGCTTAAAAACCGTCTGGGGCGTGGGTTATAAGTTCGAGGTGCTGTAAGGATGAAAACCTCCTTCAGCCGTAACTTCACCACGGCTGCCACAATCCTTCTGCTGGCCTTGACCATTCTGGGCGCCTCCTTTCAGTACCAGGTCAAGCAGTTTCTCATTGATTCCACGGTTTCCGGACTTCAGCAGGACGCCCAGGTGATTTCCAATCTGGCCGCGTCCTATACCGTCAACGGCAATCTGAACAGCCGGGAATTTCTGCTGAATCTGGACATTATCTCCCAGGTTACGGATTCCGACGCGGTGATCTGCGATGACAGCGGCATCATCACCCACTGCTCCGACTCCATCACCGGTTGCGAGCACCAGGGCTTACAGATGAATCGGGAATATCTGCAAAAGGTCATCGAAAACAACGGGGACACCGCCTGCGGTGTGATCGAGGGCCTATATGAGGGCGAGCGGTATGTGGTATCCGTGCCCATTGTCAGCGACGGCGGCACCTCGGGGATCGTCATCGTCTCCACCCCCACCATCCAGACGACCCAGATTCTCAACCGGATCTCCAACATTTTCCTCACCGCCTCGGTCTTTGTGGTGTTGATTTCCGTCCTGGCGGTCACCGCCTTTGCCCGGCGGGAAAGCCGTCCTCTGCGGGAAATGGCAAAAGCGGCCACAGACTTCGGCCACGGCAACCTGGAAGCCCGGGTGCGGGTGGAGGAGGATTATTCCGAGGAAATGGAGGAGCTGGCTCTGGCCTTCAACAACATGGCCTGCTCCCTGCAAAAGAGCGAATACCAGCGTCAGGAGTTCGTGGCCAACGTCTCCCACGAGCTGAAAACCCCCATGACCACCATCTCCGGCTATATCGACGGTATCTTGGACGGCACCATCCCCCCGGAGCGGCAGAAGCACTATCTGCAGATCGTCTCCGACGAAACAAAGCGCCTCAGCCGCCTGGTGCGCAGTATGCTGGATATTTCCCAGCTGCAAAAGGAGGAGGGCATCCCCGAGGAAAAGAAGATGCATTTCGACCTGGAGGAATGCGCCGGACAGGTGCTGATTACCTTCGAGAAGAAGATCAACGACAAGCATTTGAACGTGGATGTGGAGATGCCGGAGCATCCGGTGTATACCATGGCCAACCAGGACTACATCACCCAGGTGATCTACAACCTTCTGGACAACGCAGTGAAATTCTGTCCCGATGGGGGACATCTGGGGCTGTCCATCCGGGAAGGCGGCAGCAAGGCCTATGTCTCCATCTCCAACGATGGCGACACCATCCCGCCGGAGGAGCTGCCTCTGGTATTCGACCGGTTCCACAAGCTGGACAAGTCCCGCTCCCAGAACCGGGACGGCTGGGGCCTGGGGCTGTACATCGTCAAAACCATCGTATGCAGCCACGGAGAAAATATCTCCGTCAGCAGTAAGGACGGAAAGACGGAATTCACCTTCACCATGCCCTTGGTTACTTGAGCACAAGCGAGGTTTTTCTATGGACAAACGCAAGGATTATGAATATGACTGGGACGACTCCGTTTACGGCACCGGCCGGACAGATCCCCCCAAGAGCCGGGTAGGGCTGATCGCCGTGATGTTGATTCTGGTGATTTTCTTGTGCGGCGTGATCACCGTTCTGGGGATTCTGAATGTGAGGCTGTTCCACCAGCTGAAAGTTCAGCAGGAGAAAAATCTCGCCATGTCCTTCAGCAACGCGGAAACCCTGCCCGAGGAAACGGAAGCCGTTATTCCGGAAACGGAGCCTGAGCAGTCCCGTGCGGCCCAGAGCAGCACTCTGAATCTGCACAGCGCCCCGAAGGGAATCGAGAACATCCCCACCGACGGCGGGCTTTCTCTCCAGGAAATTTATGCCCAGAACATCCCCTCGGTGGTGTCCATCAACTGCGGCCTTTCCAACGGCACCTCCAGCGGCACCGGAGTCGTGCTGACCCAGGACGGCCTGCTGGTGACCAACGCCCATGTGGTGGATGGGGCATCCACCATCACCGTCCGGCTTACCGATGAGCGGGAGTTCAACGCCCGGATCGTGGGCCGCGATGAGTTGTCCGATCTGGCGGTGCTGCGCATTCCGGCAGAGAATCTGACCCCTGCCCAGTTCGGCGACAGCTCTACCTTGCGCGTGGGCGACACGGTGGTGGCCATTGGCGATCCTTTGGGTGTGGAATTCCGGGGCACCTATACCAACGGCATCATCTCCGGTATTGACCGGGATGTGGATGTGGACGGGCGCACCATGACGCTGATTCAGACCAACGCGGCGCTGAACTCCGGCAATTCCGGCGGCCCGCTGATCAACTGCTACGGCCAGGTCATTGGCATCAACACCATGAAAATCGGCGCCTTTACCGACAAAGCCGGTGTGGAGGGACTGGGCTTCGCCATTCCCAGCGCCACGGTGAAGACCATTGTAGATCAGCTGATCGTCCAGGGCTATGTCTCCGGACGGCCCACGCTGGGCATCACCGGCGAGGCCCTGTCCACCTTCTACCAGCACTATTACCGCCTGCCGGCGGGATTGTATATCACCCATGTGGCCAGAGGCAGCGATGCCGCCGCCAAGGGCATTGAGGACGGAGATCTGCTGCTGAGCATCAACGGCACCGCCGTTACCACCATGGACGAGCTGAAATCCGTCATTTACCAATACCAGGTAGGCCAAACTGTGGAGGTGGTCATCTTCCGGGGCGGCCAGCAATACCTGGCAGAGCTGACCCTGTCCGAGGACAGAGGCTAGGCCGCCAGTGGCGGCGGACAATACGTGCGAAAGCCGGGTAATAATCGCCCTACCTTGGGCACCGCGCGGTTATCGCGCCTGCGGAAATTGTAATTTGGCGGCGTAAAGGCTCCCCTAAAAGGGGAGCTGTCCCAGCGAAAGCTGGGACTGAGGGGTGATTCAAAAGTTTGTTGACAACAAACTTTTTGGTGATTTGCTCCGCAAATCACACACCCTTCCGAGCCGCCTTACGGCGGCCCACCTCCCCTTTCAGGGGAGGCTTTGGCTGGTTCTACAAACTACAATTTAGCAAACAAAGAAATGATACCGAGCGGGCCGTGCCCGCTGTCAGTATTTCTTAATTTAGATTGGGGTAATTACTATGGAACCGATTTATCAACAAGATTTTGAGATCACCGATGTGCATGTGGATCGATATGGGCGGCTGCGGCCGTCCATGATTTTGTACTTTGCCCAGGAGATCGCCGGGATGCATTGCACAGAGCTGGCAGTGGACAGCGACATCCTGGCCCAACGGCGGCTGTTCTGGGCGGTAACCCGACATCGGGTTCAGGTCAGCCGGATGCCCATGCGGGGAGAGAAGCTGCACATCGAAACCTGGCCCATGCCCACCACCCGGGTGGCCTACCCCCGGAGCATGGTGGCCTATGACCAGCAGGGCCAGGAGTGTTTCCGCTCCATCAGCCTGTGGGTGCTGATGGATCTGGACACCCGGAATATGATTCTTCCCGGCAAAAGCGGCATTTCTGTGGTGGGCACTCTCCGGGGCAACGAGCTGCCCAGCCCCACCGGACTGATTGCCAAGCCTCTGGGCAGCCAGCGTCAGCGGGACGTGTGCTTTACCGACCTGGATCGCAACGGCCATATGAACAACACCCGCTACTTGGACTGGATTGCGGATCTGCTGCCCAGCTCCTTCCACGGCCAGCACACCCCGAAGGAATTCACCGTCTGCTACCTCAGCGAAGCCCGGGAGGGCCAGACACTGAACCTGCAATGGGATTTCATCGAGGACGGGTGTCTGCAGGTAGACGGCCATCGAATGACCGCAGAGAATGCCGATGAACGGGTGTTCTCCGCCCGGATTCTGTTCGATTAATATGGCTACCGCCGCGCATTCTGGCTATGCGAGAATACGCGGCGGTATTTCATCCCGCCAGCCTGTCCAGGCCCTTGCTTACCCAGCGGTACAGCACCATCGCCAGCAGGCTCAGCGGTATCCAGAGCAGCATAAACCTTGGGCAGATCTGACCCATCAGGTTTCCGGGCTGATCCCGGTAGTCCCAGACCTGGTAATTCCGGTTCACCAGCAGACCGGTGAGAAATTCCACGCAGGTGATGATCCCCGCGCCGCAGACCATCTTCACCGGCCAGGCAAGCCGCAGTCTGTCCAGCTGCCCAATCAGCAGGAAGCACACGCCCCCCGCCGCAAACATGCTGATATGGCTGTGGCCCCGATAGAGTAGCTCCAGCGCAACATACCCGCCGCCGCCAATGCCAAAGAGGATGCTTTTTCGTACCCAGTCCATCCCATCACCTCATACGAAAGTGTTCCCAATTTTTTCTGGAAAAAACCGAAATTCCTCTTGACAAAACAGGGATCCTTGGATATAATAATAAAGCTGATTTCGGCGGTGCCGAAATCCTTTGACCACACACGGCGGCATAACTCAGTTGGTAGAGTAGCCGGTTCATACCCGGTATGTCATCTGTTCGAATCAGATTGCCGCTACCAGGCCCGTTGGTCAAGCGGTTAAGACACCGCCCTTTCACGGCGGTAACATGGGTTCGATTCCCGTACGGGTCACCATGAGAAAAACCTCCTGCTTTCTAAGCGGGAGGTTTTTTATTGCAGAAAGAAACCACAGCCGCATGGGTTAACCATACGGCTGTGTTCCTTTACAGAAGGTGCTTGTGCTTGGCAAAGACCAGTCCGGCAGTGCCGGTGAGGGAGACGAACAGAATGCCCGCCCACAAACCGATGCTGTCACCGGTGGCGGGGTTGGTGTTCTCCTCGGCTACCCGGAAGCTGCCCTCGGCATCTCCATCGGGGTAGGAGATCGCAATGGTATGCTTGCCCAGAGACAGTTTTTTCAAAAAGGCATTCTTCAGCGTGATGACGGAGCCGTCCTTGCTGACGGTGTAGTCGCTTTCCTTCAGCGCCTTGCCGTCCACCTTCAACCCGGTCACGGTGATGCCTGTCTGGTTGGTGGTGAAGGACAGGGTGTCCTTTCCCCCCTTCTGATACCAGGCGCCGCTGTCACCCTTGGTGATCTTGGGAGCTGTGTAGATGGTAAAGGGTACGTTGACCTGGCCGGTGTAGCCGCCCTGGCCTTTGACGATGACCTCCGCCTCGCCGGGCTTCTGGTTATTGCGGAATTCCAGGGTATAGTCCTTTCCCTGGGTCAGCGTGGTGCCGTCCACGGTGACGGTAACCTTGGGGGTAATGGGCTTTCCGGTATACGCAAAGCGGCTGCCTTCCAGCGCAACATCCTTCGCCAGAATTTCCACAGGGGCAGGCGCCGTGATGGTAAATTCCAGGATCACCTCTCCGGTGTAGTCTCCCAACCCCCGAATCACGGCGGAAGCGGTACCGGGGTCGGTATTGTTCCGGAATTCCAGGGTGTAATCCTCGTCCCGAATCAAGGTCTGCCCCTCTACAGTGACGGTAATCTCCGGCTCAATGGGGGAGCCGGTGCAGGGGAAGGACGTCCCCTCCATGGTTACATGGGTTCCCATCAACTCCACCGGTTCCTCCGGGGCGGGGAAAATGGTGAAGGGAATCTGGACGGTTCCGGAATAACCGGCGGTGGCAATGCCGGAAACGGTTACGGTTCCAGTGCCCACCTCTACGTTGTTCGTATATTCCAGGGTGTAGTCCTGATCCAGCGTCAGCAGATTCTGCTCCACCCGGACGGTGACGTTGGGGCGGATCTCGCTGCCGGTATAGGTAAATTCGGTTTCGTCCAGCGTGACGTGCTCTGTCTTCAGTTCTGTGATTTCCTGGGCATAGGTCGTCATGGGCAGGGCAGACAGGGCCAGAGCCAGCACCAGCGCCATGGACAAGGCGCGCTTACGCGCGTTTCGGTTCATGGTGAATGAATCCTCCTTAGGATGAGATACCGCTGCCGCCTCCGCGGCCGCAAGGAGCGTGGCAGCTTGGAGGAATCATAGCATATAGAAAACTTTTTGTCAATAAAATGATTGTAAACAATATAAAAACCGTCATAATACTAACTTTTTTACATATTTTGACAAGATAGGAAGAAATCCGCCTTCTTTCGGCAAAAACTGCCACAGCCGCCCGGCAAGCAGCCAGGGCGGCAGTGGTATCTCCTTATTTTTCGCTCTGTGCCATCAGTTCCCCAAATACCGGCAGGCTCCGCTGGATCAGATCCAGGCTGACACAGTAGCACACCCGGAAATAGCCTGGGCAGCCGAAGCCGTCGCCGGGCACCAGCAGCAGATCCTTTTCCTTGGCCCGCTGGGAGAAGGCGTTGGCATCCCCGCCGGGAGCCTTGACGAACAGGTAGAACGCCCCATTCGGCTTGGCCATCTCGTAGCCCAGGGCTGTCAGTCCCTCGTACAGCGCCTTGCGGTTGCGGTCATAGCTGTCCAGATCCGGCCGCAGGTGGGCGCACCGGGCAATGACCTTCTGCCACAGGCTGGGGGCGCAGACGTGCCCCGCTGACCGGGCCGCGCCGGCCACGGCAGCATAGAGCCGCTGGCTGTCCGCCGCGGCCTTCGGCACATACACATAGCCGATTCGCTCACCGGGCAGGGACAGGGATTTGGAATAGGAGTAGCAGATCAAGGTATCCGGGTACAGGTGGGGCACAAAGGGCACCTCCACGCCGTAAGCCAGCTCCCGATAAGGCTCATCGGAGATCAGATAAATGGGGTGGCCGAAATCCGCCGCCTTTTTCCCCAGGATCTCCCCCAGCGCAGCCAGGGTCTGGCGGGTATACACCACGCCGGAGGGATTGTTGGGGGAATTGATGAGCACCGCTTGGGTATGCGGCGTGAGCATTTCCTCCAGCCGGGGCAGATCGATCTGGAAGGAGGGCACATCCGGAGGAACCACCCGGAAGGATAGTCCCGCCTCCTCCACAAAGGGCTTGTACTCCGGGAAATAGGGGGCGATGGCCAAAATCTCCCCGCCGGGCACGGACAAAGCCCGGAACACACTGACCAGCTCCGGCGCGGCACCGCAGCCCAGGAAGAAATCCTCAGGGGCGGTAGACGCGCCGTAGCGAGCGTTTAGGTCATCGGAAATGGCCTTCCGGGCAGCATAGTCTCCCACGGCGGAGGTGTAGCCATGTACCAGCAGGGAATCGGTGTCGCTTAAAATATCCCGGATGGCCTGGTCAACTTCCTTGGGGGAAGGGATCGAGGGGTTTCCCAGAGAGTAGTCAAACACATTCTCCCGTCCCACCACCGCGGCTCGCTGGCAGCCGTATTCAAATAGATCCCGGATCACGGAGCGGTTTGCTCCCAGGGCATAGGCACGTTCGTTGAGCAACATCATTACCTCCTAATAGAGAGATCAACTAAATGGAAGAACCGTTACAACTCATATAGCGGCCGCTGGGGATTGTACGGCTGGGGCTTGTATGTAACAGAGCCAATGGGTTTGCCTTCAATGCCGTATTTTGGGTTATACCCAAACAGGTTTACATAACGTTCCAGATCATCCTTTTCCTTCTCCATTTCCTCCATAACGGCAACCGTGGCCAGCACATCGTCCACCGCCCGGTGGGAATTGACCACCTTCCCGGAGAGGCCGTACTGTTCGATGGCACTGCACAGCCGGTGGGGATAGCTGTGGCGATCCCGGTAAACAGTGAGCAGATCCAGCTTGTCCTTGCCCTTCAAAATGGCGGTATCTCCGTCTCTTAGCAGCATGTAGAACAGAAAGCTCAAATCAAAGTGGGCATTATAGGCCAGCAGCAGGGTATTTCCCCCCACCATCTCCCCGATGTCCCGGCAGACCCGGGTTTTGGACAGGCCCCTTTCCTGGAGATCGGCGGTGGTGATTCCGGTGAGCTGCTGAATCTTCGGGGGCACAAAGCTGCCGGGGGACAGGCTCACCAGCTCGTCATACTCCCGGGTCACAATGGGGCCGTTTTCCGACGGCTCCACAATCACAGCGGCAAACTCAATGATCTCGTCCCGGCTGTAGATTAGGCCGGTGGTCTCCGTGTCCAGCAGCAGCAGCCGGTCATAGCGGGAAAACAATTTCTCAAAATTCGCCATTCTCTCTCTCCTAATGCATCCTAATATGGCACGGTTTGGATACCAAACCGTCAATTTCCGGCATTGGGCGTCATAGCGCCAGCTCCATGGCCCGGGCCAGCTTGCTTTTCAGTTCAGGAACCAGGCCGAATTCCCGGGCCAGATCTTCTGCAAAGGCGGCAGCCACCCCATCCTCGCCGGATTTCAGCTCCACTTCAATTTCACAAAGGAGCCTTTCCTTCCCACCGCCCAGAAGGCAGCCCTGATCCAGCGCCAGCTCCACGCTGCCTTGCGGAAGGGATATTTCCCTGGCCAGCCGGGTAAACCGGGCGCCGCAGAAGGGCGTCACCCCTCCGGCGGTGAGGTCCAGCAGCTCCTCCGGAGCGCCCTGGGAGACCAGCGCCAGCACACCGGCCATCAGTGAAGCACTGACCGTCTCCCATTCCCCCCGGCTGCCGTCGGGCAGGGGGATCTTCACGGTACAGACGGAAACGCCGTTTTCCAGCCGTTTGCGTAGTGTCCAGTGCCGCAGCCGCAGCTTTAGGTCCGGGGTGTCATAATAGGTGGTTTCCATGGTAATCGGGGTAAAGGGGGCATATTTTTCTTGAATCGCCTGGATGACGGCGGCATCCCCCCGGTATTTCCGTTCGTATTCTCTTCCCATAGCGGCCTCCGTTTTCTCGATCAACTGCCCCCATTATACACCGATACCTGGGCGGATGCAAGAAACTTTCTCGCCATTGCCATTCCGACAGCATTATTTTTCCTGCCGTGGTAGGATTTTCCTATCTCAATGGAAAGGCTGTGGTGTACGAATGATGGTTCAGACCTACTTACGCCGGGGGCAGCGGAATCTACAACGATTTCTACTGGAACCCCGGATCCGGCTGGCCGGAACGGTAATCGCCTATTTTGGCAGCGGCTTTTTGTTCAGTGCGGCCAGCCTGGGGCACTTCCCTCAGCCGCTGGCGCTGGGATGGGTCACGGCATTCACCGGCTGGCGGGCTGTGGCCGCCGCTCTGGGGGCCATGGCCGGATACCCCACCTTCTGGGGCGGCGCCGGACAGCAGGGTATCGTCTGGTCCGCCGCTGGGGGACTGCTGGCACTGCTGCTGGGCAGGCGGGAGGAAAGCCGGGATCAGCCGCTGATGCTCCCGGCCATCGCTGCCCTGCTCATGGCGGTAACGGGCTTGACTTTTTCCGTCTTCTTGGGAGATCAGACGCCTGTGGCGATGTTTTTTCTTCGCATCGCGCTGACCTTCTTTTCCGCGGCGCTGTTTTCCCAGGCATCCCGGTGCCGGGATGCCATTACCGACTGGTTGTGCATTGGCCTGGGCGTGCTGGCGCTGGCGCAGGTTCGGCTGGGGCCATACCTGGATCTGGGCATTGCCGCCGCCGGGGCCTTGTCTGTGGGCGGGGCGTTCCCGGCGGCGGCGCTGGCGGGACTGGGGCTGGATCTGGCACAGGTAACCCGCCTGCCCATGACGGCGGTACAGTGCCTGGCCTATTTCATCCGGCTGATTCCCTTCGACAAGAAATGGCAGCGCTGCGCCGCGCCGGGTGTAGCCTGCTGCTTGGTGATGGCGGCTGGCGGACAGTGGGATTGGACGATCCTTCCCAGTCTGGTGCTGGGCGGGGCAGTGGGCTCCCTTTTGCCGCCCCGGCCGCCGGTAATCCGCCGCCGGGGGGAATCCGGCACCGCTCAGGTACGCCTGGAACTGGGAGCGGAGGTGTTGGCCGCCCAGCAGCAGCTGATTTTGGAGCTGGAGCCGCCTCCCATCGACATGGAGGCACTGCTGGACAACGTGCGCCACCGGGCCTGCGCCAGCTGCTCCGCCCGAAAAAGCTGTCTCGAACAGGCAAAGCTGTCACCGGAGCTGCTGGACAATCCCCTGGATGCCGACTGCCGGAAGGCTGGCCGGCTGATTCCGGAGCTGCGCCGGGCCCAGGATCAGCTGCGGTATCTCAAGGCTGAACGGGCGCGGCTGGGGGAGTACCGGGGGGCGCTGGTCCAGCAGTATCGGTTTCTGGTGGATTACCTGCGGCAATTGGCGGATCAGCTGCCCCGACGGGGGGAGGGAATCCGAATCGAATTTCGGGTGGAGGTATCCGCCCGTTCCCGGGGGAAGGAACGGGCCAACGGAGATACCTGTCTGGCCTTTCCAGGGCCGGAGTGCCGGTATTTCGTTCTGCTGTGTGACGGTATGGGCACCGGACTGGGAGCTGCCCAGGACAGCCGGGAGGCCAGCGGCCTGGTGCGGCGGATGCTGACGGCAGGCTTTCCCCCGGAGCACACCTTGAGCAGCGTCAACAGCCTGCTGGTTCTCCGGGGTACCGGCGGCGCGGCAACCTTTGACCTGGCGGAGCTGCGGCTGGACACCGGGACGGCGGCGATATACAAATGGGGCGCCGCCCCCAGCTGGATACTGACCCGCTCCGGCATACAAAAAATTGGGACAGCCTCACCGCCGCCGGGATTCTCGGTGAAGGAGAACCGGATGGCAGTGGAGAAGCTGTCCCTGCGTCGGGGGGAGGTGCTGATTTTACTCAGCGATGGCGTGGACGGAGAGGATGCCCTGCGCCAAATCTCTTTGACTCCGGACGCGCCGCCTGGGGAGCTGGCGGCGAAAATTCTGGAGAGAGGCTGCCGGAACCCAGAGGATGATGCAACTGCCGCTGTGATCCGCCTGCGTCCGGCAAGCCTGTCTGCATCATAGCATTTTGGGAGCAAAAAATCTGTCGAAACACCAGATGTAGGATGTAAAAAAAGCGGAAAATCACAAGATGTGGGAGAAACCGGGTTCCGGCTTCTCCCACTTTGTTTACTCCATCTCCGCGCTGAACAGAATTCGGTCATTCTCCACGCCCTGGGCGTGGAAGGCCCGCAGCAGATCCTCCGTGGTCATGGCGGCCCGTTTATCTCCCGCCAGCTCCATCACGATGGAGCCGTCCTTCATCATGATGGTTCGGTTGCCCAGAGCCAGAGCGGAGGGAATGTTGTGGGTAATCATCAAGCAGGTGATACCGTTTTCCGACACAATTTTTCTGGTCAGTGTCAGCACCTTTTCCGCGGTGGCAGGATCCAGGGCCGCGGTATGTTCATCCAGCAGCAGCAGCTTCGGCGTGACCAGCGTGGCCATCAGCAGTGTCAGCGCCTGGCGCTGGCCGCCGGACAGCAGACCCACGGGATGATTCATCCGATCCTCCAGTCCCAAATCCAGCATGGCCAGCTTCTCCCGAAATTCCTTCCGATCCCGGCTGGAAACCATGGAGAAGGGGGAGGTGCCCCGGGAAGCCCGCATGTAGGCCAGGGCCAGGTTTTCCTCGATGGTCATATTGGGGGCGGTGCCCCGCAGCGGATCCTGGAACAGCCGTCCGATGAATTTGCTGCGTTTGTAGTCGGGGAGGTTGGTGATATTCTGTCCGTCCAGCACAATGCTGCCGCTGTCCACCACGAAGGAGCCGGCGATGGCGTTGAACAAGGTGGATTTTCCCGCCCCGTTGGAGCCGAGAATGGTGACAAAATCCCCTTTGGCCAGCTCTAAGTTCAAATTCGACAAAGCCTTCTTCTCGTTGACGGTGCCGGGATTGAAGGTTTTGGAGATGTTGTGGATTTTCAGCATTTGGCGTTTCCTCCCTTGGTGGCAGGCTTCATCGCGCTCTGGATGGCGGGCAGACCGATGGCCAGCGCCACAATGGTGGCAGAGATCAGCTTCAAGCATTCACTGGGCAGATCCAGACGCAGGGCAATGGCAATGATAAAGCGGTACAACACGGAGCCAAGCACCGCGCCCAGAGCCTTCCTCCACAGCTTTCCCTTGGGCATCAGCGTCTCGCCGATGATGAGAGACGCCAGACCGATGATCACCATGCCGGTGCCCAGATTGATGTCGGCAGTTTTCTGGTACTGGGCCAGCACCGCGCCGGACAGGGCAGTGAGGGAGTTGGACAGGCACAAACCCACGGTAATGGTAAAGCCTGTGTTGATGGAGGAGGCCCGAACCATATCCGGATTGTCGCCGGTGGCCCGGATGGACAGTCCCAGCCGGGTCTTCAAAAACAACACCAGCAGCACGGCGGCGGTAAGGGTAATCAGCGCGACGGGCAGCAGCTTGTGCGCCCCTCCCAGCCCCGGCTGAAGCATGGCGAAGATGGTTTTCGCCTTCATCATATTCACATTGGAGGAAAAGCCCATCACAGCCAGATTCACGGTATACAGTCCCGTATTGGTGATGATACCCGCGAGGATGGAGGGGATGCCCAGCTTGGTTTGCAGAGCGGAGGTGACAAACCCGGCACATGCCCCCGCCAGCATGGCGGCCGGCAGCGCCAGTACCGGATGCCCGGCCACCGCCAGGGTCGCGGACACGGCGCAGCCCAGGGTAAAAGCGCCGTCAGTGGTCATATCCGCGATGTTCAGAACCCGAAAGCTCAGAAACAGCGCCAGAGCCACCAATGCGTAAATGCACCCCAATTCCAGGGCGCTCATAATAACGGCTGATGAGATCACGGTTGCTCCTCCTTGTGAAAACAGCATGGTTGGGAGGGGCCGCGGCCCCTCCCGTTTGGGTTTTAAAATGTGCGTTTATTCGCCGGTCTTGACTTCCACAACGGTGTTGGCCATGGTAGAGAATACACTGTAGTCCACGTTCACAGCCGCGGCGGTATCGGTGTTGACGGTGATAATGCCGCCATCCATCTTCTGGAATTCGGGAACATCACCGCCCAGCAGGATGTCCATGGCCATGTCAGCGGTTTTGGCGCCAAGCTCGGTGTAGTTGACACCGCAGGTGGCGAAGGCGCCGGTCTGCACGAAGGAGTCCGCGCCCGCATAGTGGGGGATACCGGCCTTGTTCAGAACTTCCGCCACGGCAGCTTCTGCCGCCATGACCACGTTGTCGGTGGGGGTGAATACCGCGTCTACCCGGCCAACCAGACTGTTGGCGGCGGTGACAATCTCATCGGTGGTGTTGCCGGTCTTTTCCAGATAAGCGATGCCCTTGGCATCCAGGTAAGCCTTGGCCTCGGCAATGGGGGTAGCGGAGTTGACCTCGGAGTTGGAGTACAGAAGGCCCACGGTCTGGATTTCGGGCTGGGCGGCAAGCATCATGTCCAGAATGAAGGGGGTATTCAGCGCGTCGGAGGTGCCGGTGACGGTGGGAAGTCCGGTGAGACCGGCGGCCTCGGGATCCGAGATGGCGGCGTAGACAATGGGAATGTTCGTACCTTCCGCGGCGGTAACCATGGTCTGGGCTGCCAGCGTGGCGATGGGAATAATCATATCCACCTTGTCGCCCACCACCTGGGCGCCGATCTGACCCAGAACGGTGGGATCATTCTGGCCGTGATACTCGCTCACATTGACCGTAACGCCCTTTTCAGCGGCAATGGCCTGGAGCTGCGCCGCGGCGGCGGTGCGGATCTCGTCCAGAGAGGCGTGATCCAGCTGCTGGACAATGGCGACGTTGAACACCTTCGTTTCTTCTGCGGGTGCGGTTGTCTCGGGGGCAGAAGAGGAAGCGCAGCCTGCAAACAGGGCGGCGATCATGGTCAAGCAGAGAACCAGAGAAATAACCTTTTTCATAATCAATACTCCTTTAATCAGTTTATGTGGATTGTTGGTGATGTTTTCATGGAAATGGGTACTTTTTTCCGTCACCATCGTTTCCCCGGTAATTTCTGTTTCATAACCCTCGCTCCTTACGGAAATGAAAAAAGTCCTTGTTCCCCTAAGGGAACAAGGACAGAATCTACAAATTCTGCGGTACCACCTTGTTTGCCGTATCAAACGACCGCCTCCGCACGATGCCAACACACCGTCTGCCCGATAACGCTGGCACTGCGTCAGAAGATACTCTGGATACCCATTTCCCTCTGCCCTCGGCGGCCCATTTGCTGCCCCGCTCTTCGCTCCGCTCTCAGCTATGCGAAACTCTCTGTGGATGCGCTTGCAGCTTTACTTCCGCTTCGTTGGTTTGTTTATGAAGTTATGCTAGTTATACACCATCGGTGTCCATTTGTCAAGCACTTTTTTTCACGATGGAAAGACAATTTTTTCCTTAAGGCAACACCGCACAATGGGAGCTGCGGGCTTCGGCGGATCTTTTGCCCCAA
>CAYYGF010000003.1:0-28456 GCA_964471315.1 uncultured Oscillospiraceae bacterium
GGTCTTGATAGTTCCAGCTTATAAACCGAGTCAACAATCTTTTCGTCTAATTCCGACATAAGGCGATTGATTTCATCGTCACAGCAATGGCCCAATAGCAGGAGCAAGGTGTGGTGTACGTTTTCAAATTCCGCATTGGTAAGTTCTTTTCCTTGCGGAAGCGGGATTCTTTTGATCAGCAGCGGTATGGTATTAAAAAAGCCAAAATACAATTGCATAAAAACAAGGTGTTCTTTTACTTTTGTATCCAGCCACAGCTTATGGTTCATAATCTGGTCTTCAAATTCATGAAAGAACTTGCCAAACTTCTCCGGGGATGTAAAAACCCCGGCATATTGCATTTGCCCACTATATGGCGTTGGCAGACCATATTCTTTCAGAAATTCATCAAACACGAAATCGTATTTGCTGTTGTTGTCTATATTGATTTCTTCCTTAAACAGCTCACGCTCCAGGAAATGCAAAACTTCCTGTTCACTGTTCATCCTCTTCTCCACAATCACGCCGGCAATTCTTGTTCGTTCTTCCTTCTTTTTCAGAAACGTAGAAGTGAATAGCGCAACAATGATACCGCAAATCAATGTATTAATCACTGTGAATATGTTATTCCACATAAACACAGGAATCGCATTCACAAATTCAATTACTTGTTCCATTTATGTCTCTTCCTTATTATAACTCGACAATATTATACTACCCTTTGCCTCATTCGTCAATCATTGTTAAACTTTTCTACCGCTTGGCACGGATGGCTGCCGGGGCATGCCCACTCTTGTCAAATTTGCAAAAACACTTTGTAAGCCTCCCATTCGGCGGCTGCGAAGCCACTCCCGGCTTGCCCGTGCAATGCCGCGGCTGCATCGAAATTGTGGCAAACGCCGGTGAATTATGATACAATGCATTATAGGAACCTATAAATTTGACACAATCGGATAGGTTATCGACCTATCTCTTTCCTGTTGGAATCTCTATAATGATCCGCAAAGGGGGGAAACGGTATGCTGAGAATGGAGATTGCGCTTTTCATGGTTCTGGCGTTTGTTGCCTGTGTCTATTTTTCTGCCGGGCGAAAAAGCACGCCGCTGCACAGGACATTTTCCGCCTTGCTGGTCGTTGTGCTGATCCATCTGGCGCTGGACGGTGTCACGGTTTACACCGTGCATCATTTGGAGGCCGTGCCGAGGTTTTTGAACGATGCGGTTCACAGGCTGTTCCTAGGCAGTATGGTGCTGGTGATCTATCTGTTTTATCCGTATATCGCCCTTCTGGTGCAGGAGGAAACGGGGAAGCCCCGACGGCTGGACTTGGCTGCCAGAATCTTTCTGGCTGTGGCGGAACTGGGCAATTTCCTACTGCCGATCTCCTACACAGTGACCCCAGAGGGAAACTATTCCTCCGGGCCGTATATGCTGGTTCCCTATGGGGCTGTCGCCTTCTATCTGCTGCTGTGCGCCGGACAATTGACTATCAATTGGAGGCAGATCGACAAGAAGAAAAAGTCCGTTATCGGGATTGCCCTTACCATTGAATTTGTTGTTTGTATTTTGCAGGGGCTGAAGCACACTTGGCTCATCAGCGGCATGGGCATAACGTTGATGACAATGTCTTTTTATCTGACTTTGGAAAATCCCGACATTCTTCGGGCAGAACTGACAGAGCAGAAGATGTCCATGCTGTATTTAAAAAGTCAGGTGAATCCCCATTTCCTTTACAACACCCTGGACACCATCCGCATTCAGGCACAGCTGAACGGGGATAAAAAGGTGGCAGACCTTCTCATGCGGCTGGTGGACTTCTTCCGGCTCAGCGTGAAGGTGGACAGGCCCATGGTAGCGCTGGACGACGAGCTGGAGCTGCTGGAGGCCTACATGGAACTGATGTGCTACCGCTATCCCGATCTGCAATGCGAGTATGATATCGACCCGGAGTTGGGTGGCATGCAGGTACCCAATTTCATTTTGCAGCCCATTGTGGAAAACAGCCTGCTCCATGGACTGAAAAACAAGGGCTATCGGGGCCAGGTTCGTATCTCGGCCCGGAAAACGCCGGATAACCGGATGGAGATTCTGGTTCGTGATACCGGCAGCGGCTTTGCGGAAGGCAAGAAAGCCGCCATCGACCAGATGCTTCTTCACTTTTCCAAACAACCGGCGAAACTGGAGGGCAACAGCATCGGCATTCTGAATGTGCAGAAGCGGATCAAGCTGCTTTGCGGCCGGGAATACGGCCTATCCTACACGGAAAACCCCACAGGCGGCGTAACAGCCCATCTGCTGCTGCCTATGAAGGAGGATGCCCAATGAAAAAACTGCGTGTACTTTTGGTGGACGATGAAATCATAATCCGGGAGGGCTTCAAGCGGCTCTTTGACTGGCAGGCCCACGACTGTGAGGTTGTGGGCGAAGCCGGGGACGGCATGGAAGCACTGGCAAAAATCGACACCCTGCGTCCGGATATTGTCATCATGGATATTAACATTCCCATTATGAACGGCCTAAAGGTCATCCAGCTCAGCCGCATCAAGCACCCGGGTACCGCGTTTGTGATCGTATCCGGCTACGACGATTTTTCCTACTGCCGGGAGGCGCTGCGGCTTCAGATTACGGACTATATTTTAAAGCCCGTGAACTACGAGGAGTTTGGCACCTGCATCGACAATTTGAAGATCTCCCTGTATGAGCAGCGGGTATCGGCTGCGGCGGAACCGGAGAAGCAGGAGGAACGGGCGATCACCGGCATTACGAGGTATCTTCAAGAGCATCTGGCGGAGGAAATCAGTCTCTCCGTTTTGGCTGAACAGTTCCATTTGAATCCCCAGTATATCAGCCAGCTGTTTAAGAGCGAAATCGGCGTGAATTTCCTGGCCTATCTGACCAATATCCGGATGGAAAAGGCGAAAAAGCTGCTGCTGACCACCTCTGCTTCCATTGCGGAGGTGGCGGAACAGTCGGGCTACGGGGACTACCGGGTATTTACAAAGGTGTTCAAGAAATCCGAAGGCATCACCCCATCCCAGTACCGGCGGGATTTCCTGGAGGCAGAGGAAGGGGAAAAGCGATGAACGTTTTGGGCCAATCCGGAAGGAATGCCCACCAGCATCGCATCGCGTCCTATGCCTTGAAACAGGAAAAGGCAGCCGGAAATCCGGCTGCCTGCATAGGGGAGGATTTACTGCATACCCTGCTCGTAGGCCTCGATCATCTTCTTGACCATCTGGCCGCCGACGGAGCCGGCCTCGCGGGAGGTCAGGTGGCCGTTGTAGCCGTTGGTCAGATTGACGCCCACCTCCCTTGGTGTCCCAGCTACTGATTGAAGGGGACGTTTGGGGCCTCTCCGATGAATTTATAGAAGATTCGCACACTCTGGGTAAACACCGGGTTCTTCCGGGCGGCGGGGTTGGCCCCCTCGGGGAAGACCTTGGGGCCTACTTCGATCCGCTCCACGAAGGTCAGCACATCCTCCCGGGTCAGGGTGTCGATGTGGGCGTGTTGACGGACAAGGGCGAAAAACCGCTGATAGTTGTCGGCGATTTCTCCAGCAGGCTCGGTGATTCGCAGCTGGGCCAACTGGGTTTCCAGTCCGGCAGATTCCTTTTCCAAGTCGGACACCAGACGTTCCAGCCGCTCATTGGACAGCACCCCCTCGGCGTTGTCCATATACAGCTTCGTGACCATCCGGTCGATGACCTTCAGCCGGGCTTCTGCCCGATCCTTCTGGGCCTTCCGGTCGGCGGCCTGATCCGGGGAGACTTCCCGCTCCACCATGGCGCGCACCAGTTGCTCCATCTGTTCCTCCGTCAGGCAGATAAAGCGGTTCAAATCCTGCCGGACGATTTCGCACAGGTCGGCGTAGCGGATCCGCACACCGGTGCAGGGATCGGGCAGGCTTTTGCGGGTGTGGTTGCAGTTTAAGAACCAGTATTTTTCCCGGTCGCCCTTGTAGACCGTGCCGTAGGAGCACAGGGCGTGGCCGCATTTTTCGCAGACCGCCACGCCGCCGAAGATGCTCTTCCGGGCGTTTTCTTGATGGCGGTAGTCCTTGGAGGCCCGGCCCATGTTCCGCTGGGCCAGCTCGAAAACGTCCTCCTCCACCAACGGCGCATGGGTGCTCTCCGTCACCGCCCAGTCGTTTCTGGGGACGGGGACTTTTTTCTTAGACTTTACGCTGACCTTCCGGGTCTTTCCCAGAATGGTATCGCCCAGATAGACCCGGTTTTTAAGGATGCGCTTGACGGTGGTACCGTTCCAGTGATCCACCGCCCGGGCGGCTCCCTCCTCGGAAAAGTCGTCCCGGTAGTTGACCCGGTATTTCAGCGGCGGGATGATCCCGTCCTCCGTCAGCGCCGCCGCGATTTTCCCGCAGGACAAGCCCTGAGCGGCATTTTGGAAAATCCGCTGCACCACCGGGGCCGTCATTTCATCCGGCACCAGCCGATCCTTGTCCTTCGGGTCTTTTCGGTATCCGTAGGGCGGGCAGGCGCAGTATTCGCCCCGCTTTCGCTTGATTTTCAGAACATCCTTGATCTTCCGGGAGCCGTCCCGCAGATATACCTCGTTCATGGCGAACTGGAAGGGGGCCATGATGTTTTCCCGCTCGGAATCGAAGTTGTCGGCGATGGCGATATAGTGGATCTGGTGCTCCGGGAAGAACTGCTCGGCGTAGTAGCTGGACTCCCGCATATCACGGCCCAGCCGGGACAGGTCCTTGGTGATGACCATGTTGGCTGCGCCGGTGTGCAGGGCCTTCATCATGTCCTGAAAGCCGGGCCGCTCAAAGTTGCCGCCGGACCAGCCGTCATCGATGAAAGAGCGGACGATGACGATGCCGTTCTGCTTGCAGTAGGCCTCCACGATTTTCTTTTGATTGGAAATGCTGGCGGATTCGCCTCGCTGGGCCTCCTCCCGGGACAGCCGGTAGTAGGCGAAGGCGAAATCGCACCGTGCTTTGACGAAATCGGAATAAGGGGAATGATTAACCATTGTACCTCCGGACAACGGTACGCTCATCCTGATTATACGCCGGGGCGACAGCGTTTGTCAAAGGGAAGTTTTGGGGCGTGGAACGAACCCGCCTCTGGATCAGTTCGGCCACAGGCCGGGTGCCCACGAAAACGTGGTGGACTTCATAGGTGGCGTTCTGGATTTTGATTTCCGTCATGATGACCCCTCCTCTGGGCTGGTTTGGATACTACCAGTATGCCCGAATTTGGGAGGAAAATCTTGCATATTTGTCGCATTTTTTCGCAAATCACGGACTTATCTCACCATTTTTTACCCGCCAAAACATACGCAGCTGCGCCTATAGCGGCCCCCAGCGTGTTCAAAATCACATCATCCACCTCGCACCGTCCGAGGTGGAACCACAGCTGTGCTGCCTCAACCGCAACTGCCACAGGATGCGTTTTTGGGGGCAATACATTGGGCAACGACAGCCCCACCGGCACAAACAGAAACGCATTCATCAGCATAGCGCGATCTGGCGCTTTACACGGTTTCCAAAGAAGAACACACCGTGTATATCGTCCGTTTTCTCTACGGAAAGCAGAACTGGATTTCTCTCCTGCGGGGTGGATTCGGTTTGAACTGATTGGAGAGGAGTTTGCCATGCGCAGACTCCTTCTTCATTTCAAAATGGAAAAAGACATTTTTCCTCAACCTTTCTGTCCTGTGTCTACCCTCTGAATACGGAAGAGGAAAATGTACCGCTACTGTCTTGCCGACATAGCCAAGGGCCTGCTTAACGGTATGCAAGTTTTGCAGCAGGTCATTTCTCAAAAATATCGCCCAAATTAGGTTTCTGTACAAAAACCCGTCTTGCATTGGCGATCCTATCCAGGTCCTCGCCTGCCTGCCAACGGGTAAACAGATCCACCTTCATCTCATATCCACGCACAATCTCCTCGATTCTGCTCTCGTCCATGTGGTCATCCATACCATACAGTTCCCGGACGAATGTCGGGCTGGGGAGCTTGTTTGCGTCCACAAGACTTCTGTCCCGTACCATTGCCAGGAGCCTCCGCTCTGTGCTTTCGAAACTCTCCGTAGGGATGTTCAGCATCTCTTTTTCTGTTTTCGGGACAGATGTGGCCACAAACATGGATTTGCCGCTGTCATAGATGGGAGCTGGCTGGGTAAATTGAAGGGTGTTGGCATCCCGCAGGATGGACACATTGGATAGATGCCGATCACGCCCGGACAGGATAAAGTCCGTCATGATCTGATATTCCAGAAACGGACGAAGAACATCCTCTCCGAGGCCATGCTCTCCACAAATGCCAATGAAATGCTCATAGGTATTCACATCCGGGCGCTTCTTTTTTGAGATCTCCACATCATAAGCAGAGATCAGTTCCTGATTGAGGGAAGTAAACAGCTCCGAGAAACAGCCATACCGATAGGGTTTGCCGTGAATCTCCGTCAGTTTGTACTTCGTAAAATTCCGGAACCCCTGCATCTCATGGAGTCTGGACGCAATGACCTCATTAAAGCTCTCCGCAGACAGGGCATCCCGATTTCCTTTGATCATAACCCGTTTCCCATTCCGAATGGTCCAGCACTTATCCAGCGTTCCCTGCAAAGAACCATTTGGAGTATAGTGCGGAATCTCATCCATGGCATCCGGTTCCTCTCCCGAAATGTTGATATCATCATGGAAATCATTTGTGAACAAATTCACCTGTTCCCACTTGAGTCCCGAACCAGCCGGGCAGATCCAATAATAGTCCGTCAGTGACAAGCCGAGATTTTTAACCAGATATTCCTCCGAACAGGAAAACCCCATTTTCTCCAGCAAGGACTTGATGTGTCCCTGGGAAATGGGAACGGCTCGCCTGCTCCACCATGACCGCAGCCAATCTGTGCTCTTGGGATCGTGCAGCGGTGCAAGGGCCTCGTTTTTCTTAACGATTTTGTAATCCAGAATATGACCTTCTTCAGACAGACTGAGAACTGCAATGTCCTCATCAAAGCGCTTCAGCAAGAACGGCTTCATAGGTCTCCTCCATTTCCAGTTTCTCCAGAATTTCGTTCAGTTTCCACTCGGCGAAGATATCGAGATATCGAAAGGCATCTGTGCAAGCCGCCAGGATTTCACTGTCATAGGTCTTTCCATTTCTCTGGAAGGTCAGCCAAAAGCACTTGTGCTTTACACTAATATCCGCATGGATTCCATATTTTTGAGAGATCACACAGGGGGTATAGGAACACATCTCGTAAAGGGAGTCCATATCCATGTTGAGTTTCTCTGCCAAAGCCCGCACCTGCCCACAGCGCATATTCTCAATCGGCAGCTTGTGGTTTACCAAATCATTCAGGGTACTGTACGGAATACGGCTCTCCTTGGAAAGCCTATAAACGGAAATCCCTCTCTCTTCCAAAAGTGTCTTCAGCATTTCAAAGCACCTCCTTCTTGTTTATATTATAACGCATCTGCGGTATAATGTGCAAGCGTTTTTCTATCCAAAATGATCGCAATTTTTGTGTCAAAGGCAGATTTACAGAAAAATCCTCTTTTGAAAAATTTGAAAAATGTGCGAAAAAATCACGAAAAATCATACAAGTTTGGCACAAGTCCGCCGCAGATCGGCCAAATCGTGTTTTGCGTTCTCCTGTGCTAGAATACAGTCCCGCAAGAATCCCTCCCCGGGAAATTAGGGAGGGATTCTCTGTACCGTCCATATCAAAATCCAGCCTTCACCCCGATGGGCGCTTTGACCGCTCCAGCCATGCGTTCGCCTGCATATCTCCCGCCTCCAAAAACTGGCGGAGCAGTCGGTCGGTCATATCAGCCTTACAATCACGACCTCCGTCTCGTTTCCCCAGCGGGGAATGGGAGCGGTGTTGGCACAGCCGGCGGAAACCACCAGTCGTCCGTCATACACCCCGTGGTGATACTTGGGAAACAGCCCCTGTCCCGGGGAGAACAGCCCCCGGCCGCAGATGCGGATCTGCCCGCCGTGGCAGTGGCCGGAGAGAATCAGGTCGATGGGGTATTGGGATAGATGCGGATAGTATTCCGGATGGTGGCACAGCAGCACCTTGTAGCGTGGAGATGCAGAGAATGCTTCCAGAAAGGCATCGTCAAAAGTACCTGTCACCTGTCTGCTGGTCAGGCCGCCGAAGAGAATACCGCCTAGCGTAATGCACCCATTGTCCAGCAAGGTCACCCCCGCGTCAGCCATGACCGCCCGGTCTTCCTCCGTGAGATACAGCTCGTGGTTCCCCCGGCTCAGAAGCACAGGCGCAATCCGGCCCGCTTCCCGGAAGAATCGGTAGGCGTTTTCCCTATGACCCTCTTTTTCTTCCGAACGCAGGAGGGCACCCAGCAGCTTCGCCCCACGAAGCCCGGCGCAGATCCAGCGGGAGGACAGGCTGGGATCGTACTCGTCCAGATTATCCCCCAGATCATACCGCTCCAGTGTGTCTCCGGCCACGGCGATCACATCCGGCCGCACCTGCCGCAGGATTTCCAGCACCGGCTCCGGGTCGAACTCGTGGAGATCGGTCACCAGCGCAATGGTGCGGCTGACCCCGGCGGGAAGTTCATATTCTGTCTTGCGCATCGGTCCTTGCCCCTTTCTTTCCCATAACATTACCACATCCGGGACAAAAAAGCCAATGAAATATTTCTGAACTGCACAGCTAACTGATGTTGGGAAAATTGAAAAAATATGCTCGGAAATACAAAAACACTATACTTTTTCCGAATCCTATGGTATGGTTAAGTGAATAACACCTGTCTTCTGCGGAGAATCCTCGTGGATTACCCCGGAAATACAAACCTCGGTCAGAAAGGAATTACCCATGGAATTTAAGCCGGAACATCATGATTTGGACATCCATCCCATTCCAAAAGAGAAAGCCCCACTGTTTATCAACGAACCCTGGCTGATTGACGGCACACTGCTGGAATTGGGGATCCGGCGGGAGCTGCTGAAAGCCCCGGAAAATCAGCCCGACAATATTCGCATCTATCTCCCGCTGGACATTAACCGGGAAGCAATTCTCAGGAGGCTGGAAGAAATCATCTGCCGGTACGGAGCGGCCACGGAAGCCAACGAGTCAAGCTTCTGTCATGACGTTCGTCAGGTGATTGCCCAATTTGAAATCTATGACCAGATCTGGCACATCCGGTGCATGGAGGAGGGCCGTCACAGTCAGAAAGCCATCCGTCTGGTGCATGAGATCATTGCGCGTCTGCAAGCGATACCGGACGGGTGTGCCGAGCGGTTTCCGTTTGAACTGATTGAAGAACTGGAAAACGCGTATTTATGACCAAAGCGCCCATCGGCTGTATCACCTAGTACCGTAGAGATGAATTATGAAGGAGTCGTTTGCATGGAAACAATGAATGACGATCAGCAGTTTTTTGACGAATATGGTTTTCCCTTGACCTTTCCCGAGGAAATCCTGAGCCGGATGAAGGAGCAGATGACAATCTCCCGGGAGACCTACGACAGGATTCACAACTATTTCGATGCTGCGAGCAATCTGTATGCCCGGATTCCGCTGAGAATGCTGTATACAATCTACAACAGCCAGAATCCGCCGGTATCTCAGGAGGATTTTCTGGATGCGGCAGAAATCATTTCACACGAACAGAATTTCTATACCATTGTGCGGCCGGAGGTGTTCCATGGGGATGCCGACCCATCGCAGCCCATGGATCAGGAACTGGTTGCCGAGCATTTGTATGCCGTCGGTGAGGAAGACTACTACAAACTGGAGGCGGCGCAGGAGGGAAAGCACTGGTATCTTCCGGATCGGGAGGATTTTTTGGCGTATGCGGATTCATCCTATACGAAGAAGACGCCCCAGCTTCTGGAACTGGCAGACGCCTTGCAGAGAACCCAGCGGAAGCTTCACTGCCCGCCCATGGAGATAGCCGAAGAAATTGAGATGTATCTGCGGATGGATTTCTCCCTCCAGAGTATCGTTGACGAGAGTCAGCGGCTGGGCGTCCGCTTCCAGAACCAGCAGGAGTTTCGTGAATTTCTCCAGCTTTTGCTGGAAGTCAGCCACCATACCCGCCGTTACAGCCATCGGGGGCACACACCGGCAGAACTGGGTCTGCCAAGGCAGAGTCTGGAGGAAGTACTGCAGACCGTCACCTACGCTGCCCATTATCAGGATCCGCTTGCCAATCTGGCTGCGGTGCTGAACGGAAAAATCAAAAACGCCCCTACCGTTTCAAGCAAACCCGCAAGAAACGCCCCCTGCCCCTGCGGAAGTGGAAGGAAATATAAGAATTGCTGCGGAAAATGACCGGATTGTCCGTCAAACCCAGAGCAAAAAAGAAAACTGTCATTGCGAATGGATACCTCGCAATGGCAGTTTCTTTATTTCTCCATACTGGTTTTCAGCCGGTTCAGCATTCCGTGGGTGGAGTAATTAGCGCCGATCTCGAAGGAGGTGCCGCTGGAAGGAATCACCAGCTGGATGTTGCCGTAGCCATTGTCCACAATTCGGGTAATACCGTCGTGCAGGAAGCCCACGCCGATGACGCACTCGCCGGTGCCCACGTTCTTGGAGGGGCCGGAGCCGGACTTGGTGTAAACCTGAATGTTCTTGTCAAGGTCAACCAGATACTGGATGCCCGCGTCATGGCCGTACTTCTGGATCATGGTATTGATAATCAGCTTGGCGGTGCCGGCGGTGTTGACCATGAAGCCCAGAATACCCTTGTAAATGCCGTACCAGTTGCCCTTAGCGTCCTTATAGGCATCGCCCAGCAGGTGGGAGGCGTTCTCTGCGGCATAAGGCTCCAGCAGGCCTTCCGCAGCGCAGACGTTGTAGGGATCGGTGGTGCCGCCGAACCAGACATCGGCATAGGGGGAGCCCTTCTCTTCCTCGATCTTGCTCTGAACCTCACCGGTGGAAAGACGCTGGTAGTGCACCTCGATGCCGTACAGCTCCTGGAATTTCTCGCAGGCGGCTGCCAGATATTCTTCCTCGCAGGAACCGTAGACCACCAGCGTGCCCTCGGCCTGAGCGGCGGCGATCAGTTCCTCCATGTAGCTGAGCTGAGCGGCTTCCTTCGCGCCGCAGCCGGCAAACATACCCACGACCATCAGCAAGGACAGGGTGATAGCAAGCAGTTTTTTCATAAACATTTCCTCCTGTTTTCGTGTGCGATTACGCGCCACAAATCGACAGGGACGATTTTGGAGGAGCGGTCTTTAGGGTTTCAGAGGTTGCTTCCGCTCCATAACTGGCTCCCCTGTGGCGGGGATTCTCAAATAACCAGTGTGTCTAAAGAATAGGGAAAATTGAAAAATTCATGTATTTTTCAAAATTGGTATTGGGGGGCAATAGGCGATATTTCAAGAATCATAATGGAATTGAAGGGAAGAAAGTAAAAATTACAGGTGAAATTAAGAAAATTAAAGAAAAATGAAAATTGCGTAAAATTTGCTTTATAGTTTGCGAATTTCTCTGGTATATAACATATAGAAGGATCTGCCTGGGATCCGAAATTGGAGGTATACTTATGAGAACACGTACAGCAAGGTTAATGCAGCGCACCCGCCAGCCGGTTCGCCGGCAGGTGACGCAAGGGCTCCATCATGACTGCGTATGGGCATCGTTTTACAAGCACAGGAAGGAGATGATTGCGCTACATACCAGCACAGTTGGCCGCCATATGCGTGGCATAACACTACCGCCGTGGAGTGCAGTAGAATACTATTCCAATAAAGGGACACGCTGTCCTGAAGAATTGAAGGATGATCTGCATGAGTACATATGGCTGCACTACCGCAGCCACGCGGCAGCGGTAGGCTTGCGCGCTGCATTGACGCAGACGCTTGCCGAGATACCGCCGGAGGATCGCGAGGACATCTTAGACTACTGCGGCGACAGCGATCTGGCACGACTTTGGGCTGTGCTGACTTGGTATTGTCTGTGTTGCGACTATTCGGACAAATATTGGTTGCGCTAGGACGGAGGGATGATTATGCGTGATGCGTTTTACACTGATCAGAAACAATTTACCATTTATGCCTTGGTAAATCCTGTGGAAGGGCCGTATGTTTTCATTGGAAAGACTTCCAGCCCAAGAATATCCGCAGTGTACTCACGCCACCGCTGCGGAGATGTGTCAGCCACGTCTGGCTACTGCGATCTGAAAGACGAGGTGCCGGAGCTTTACGTTCTGGAACGTGTCCGGGCGACGGAGGCGATTGCGTACCGGCGAGTGCTGGCCTGGCTGCGGTACTTTCTGGACGAGGGCTACTATGCCATGAACCACGAGGGGACGGACTTTCAGGCCCAGAATCTGTACCCGGAAACGGACGCGATCTATCAGGAAATCCGGAAAAAGCCGTTGAAAACAATCCTAAAGGACACATACGTTGCCCGCCCTGCGGATGCCAACCTGCCGGTTGAGAAAAAGCCTGTTCTGTTCGCAACGAGGGAAAAGACCGTCCAGATGAACGTCCGTATCAACAGGAGTGATAAACTGCGTTTCGAGCGTCACTGCCGAAGCAGGGGCCTCAACCAGCGGCAGGGCTTTGCCCTGCTTCTGGAAACCGATGGCGAGCGACGGATTTATCAGGAACAGGCGCAGAAAATCGAAAGATTGCAGGCAGAGCGGGACAAGCTCCGCAGGACGGTAGACGATCTGGAGGGGCATGGCCCCAAAGAGGGGTCGGCGCAGGCCTATCTTGCGCTGCTGCTTCCGGGCTTGAAAGGGTACTATGATGCCCTCTGTCCATCGCTGGATCCAGCCAACCCTGTGCCCAGAATGTCGTTGGCCGAATTCAAACGGAAGCATTTGGACGAGCGGCAGTACCGCTATCCGGAGGAAGAGGGATTCTATCGAGTGCTGCCGGTGGCGGCCACATGGGGCAGGAAACACGCGTGGTTCGTGATGTGCCAAGGAGAAAACGGGGAAAAGTACCGCCTGCGAACCTATCCTCGGGAAGACTATGTAGGCTATTCCTTCCGGGGTGCTCTGCCTGTGGGTCTGGGTACGCCTTGGCTGGTGGGGATCCGGCGGGCCAAGGGCGGTGTCATGGAGATTATGGCGGCGCTTCCATTGCCGGATGCGCCGCAGACGGAGCCGGAAAAGCCTGCCAAAACCTCTCTGGACAGTCAGATTCAGCAGGCCCGGAACAGGACCGTGTAACAGTCTCCCCCGTTTCCGGGGGAGATTTTTTATTTCAAGAGTTCCTTTGCCGCCTGCCGCATTCGCTCCCGGTTTTCTCCGCGAATGTGGCGGCTGTCTACCTTTACGGGCACACAGCGTTCCAGAATCCGGTCGTAAATTCGCTGTTTTTCCATAATTTCCGGTTTTTTCAGTTCGGAAAGCTTGCGGTTGGTGGTGACCACCAGCGGGAGTCGGGCGCGATACCGGGCGTCCACCACGTTGAAGACCTGCTCCAGTGCGTATTCCGTACTCCGCTCCACACCCAGATCGTCGATGACCAGCAGATCATAAGCGTTGAGACTGTCGATGTATCGGTTCTGTTCTCCGGAAGCTACCGAGGGCATTCCGGACAGAATGCGGCCGAAGGATGTCATCATCACGGGCACGGCCTTGTCCAGCAATGCGTTGGCAATGCAGGCGGCAATGTGGGTTTTGCCGGTGCCAACGCTTCCCCACAGCAGCAGGCCCAGACCCTCTTTGCGCATCTGGTCAAACTTGTTAACATAATTCTTTGCCGTCTCCATCTCAGAGCCGCCGTATTGGTCATTTTCAAAGGTCGCCGTCCGCAGGGAAGCGTCTGCAATGCCAAGAGAGCGGTAGCGGGCGGCCCGATCCCGCAATTCGGCGGCTTTCCGGGCTTCTTCCTCTTTCTGGGCTGTCTCTGCCTGACATCGGCACAGACAGCGTACTAGATAGCTGTGATCCAGAACAGTGAGCTGTTTTTGCCGGGCTGTTCCACATCTGGTGCAGTACAGCAGATTGTCCTCGCCAAGGTATTCATCTTCCTTGGGCAGAGTAGGGTTCAGGATTTGGGATAATTCCATCATAAGCTCTCTCCTTCTTCACAATCATAGTTTCTTCCTGCCAAGGGAGTTCCAAAGGATTCTTTCTTTTTCGGATAACTCCCTTGTTTACTAGTGAGCGGTTTTCCGCTGGGGTTCGGTTCGGGATTCCGCTTGGGCCCCCTGCGGTTTTCTGATGGCGGAATTCCGATGAGGATGTGGCTTGCTTTCCCTCTGGCAACGTGGCAGCGTTTGATCAGCCCCTGTTCTTCCAACTGATGCAAACCGGTTCTGACCACGGTTTCACAGCGGTGGAGGGTGTTTGCCAGCTCCGAGATCGGGTATACCACGAAGACATTGCCATCGTCGTCTATCCAGTTGTTGGTTTGGGACAGCTGGGCGCGATTCAGGAGCAAACAGTAAAGCAATCGGGCGGTGTCGCTGAGCGGTGCGCCTAACAGGAACCATGGGTAGACCAGATAGGGCGGCTGGGACGTGTTGGACTGCATCCACTTCATTTCTTTCTCCTCACTTTCGTTGTGCTTCTGCTATTGTAGACAAAATGGAACAACAGTGCACGTCAATTTTGTCGCAAAAATTTGTAACATTTTGATAGAAGGGGAGCGGAAGTCCGCTCCCCACGATGCTCATGATTGATAAGTACACCAAAGTGCCTGCGCGAGATATGTGGCAACCTGCTCCCGAGTAGCATCCGTGTGATAGTACGGATCGGTCGCTGCTCTGATGGATGCCGGCAGGGTATCGCGTACCTCCGTCTGGATCCGACGAAGCCGGGACAGGCTGGTGCAGGTTGTCGCGATGACCCGGGTATCCGACAGGATTCCGTCGTACCCGGCGGTGTAGCGGTAGTGACCCGTCAGGATGTGGGACAGCTTGCACTTGCCACTCAGGCACTTGCGGACGTGTTTTTCGCTGGCGTTGGTGTGGCTGTGGCGGTAGTAGTCTGCGAGCAGGCCATATGTCCACGCATAAGAAGCCCCGCCGAACTCCGGTATGCGACGACCATTGGAGCCGAGTATGATTTGGATGATTCTTTGTGTCATGTTTGTAACCTCCCTGGTAAAATGATTCCATATGGTATATACCAGAGAAATTCTCAAACTATAAAGTTTTTCTCAATAAAATTTTGGATTTATAATAAAATATCTATTATAGTGAATATTTTAATCGTGAATATTGCTCATAATGGATATTTCCATTTGTGAATACCGCAAATGACTACGAAGGATTTCAAACTTTTGCGACAGAATTGCAACCATGCGTTTTTTCCTCTGTGGTAACATGGCTGGCAGGGAGGAGGTGAGACGTATGATCGCATGGAACGGACATGGCTTTGAAATCGTAACCGGAGAGGAGGAAGAAGAACTGCGCCAGCAGGAAGCGGAAATCGCGGAATTGATCCGCCTGCATCGACAGGAAAGAGAAGCTGCCGCGCAGGAGCAGGAACCATAACGCAGAAAAGCCCGCCGGGATGACCCGGCGGGCAAACGCTTCACTGCGGATGTATACAATTTTTGCGAATAGCAAGCACTGGCTGGACGCTGCCAGCCTCTTAGGGGCTCGCCCCTATGACCCCGTCCTCCGGCTAAGCCGGAGTTGCTGCGCAACCGCCTGACGGCTCGAAGGAAGTGTTCTTCAATATGGAAAACCTCCCAGAAAACCATCAAGGCTCTCTGAGAGGTGTCTTTTTGCATATGTTAGCCGCAGTATGCCCGCTTTACGTCTTCCCATGTGGGATCCAAGTCCACGTAGAAGGCGTAGTGTCCGTCTTCCAGGGTCAGGGTGCCCTGGGGGGGACGGATGGGGGAAATTTCCGATTCGTCCAGCTGGGTGATGAAGTTCACCAGCTGGTCGCCGGTGAGATTGGTCTGCAAATAATCCGACAGCTTTTCCAGCAGCGTCAGCACAAACTGGGAGTCCGTGTCGATGGCCTCCCGGGCGCAGTTCTGGAAGCTGTCCAGATACTGCCGCTGCCGCTCCATCCGGTAGGTGTTGGTGTCATCCGAAAGGCCCATACGGGAGCGGACGAATTTTTCCGCCTGACTGCCGTCCAGCCGCACCGTGGCCCCCTTTACAAAGGCCGGGTCGATGTCGGTCATGTCCTCCTGAAAGGTGATGGGCACACCGCCCACCACGTCGTTCAGCACCGGGATGGCCGTCATGGGCACCTGCATATAGTAGTCGATGGGGGCGTCAAAGAGCAGGCTGGACACAGCGCTCACTGTGTTGCGGCAGCTCTTGGGGCCGCCGTCGCCGTAGTTAAAGGCCAGACACAGCTGCTTGAATTCCGTGCCGCCGTAGTTCCCCAGCACGTCCAGCCAAGGCACATCGGTCATGGTGTCCCGGTTCACCTGCAAGATTTCGGCGGTTCCGGCATCGGTATCCAGCACAGCCAGCATCAGAAAGTCCGCCTGCGAGTCGTTGACGAAGTTCAGTAACCCCTCAGTCTGTTCTTCATAACCCTCCGTACTGTCCGTGCCGATGAGCAAAACTGTTGTCAGATGCTGTTTGATGGGATAATCTTTTCCCTGATAGGTCAGGAATTTGGGCTTTACCGCCGCGTTCGGGGAGGCTCCGGCGTTTTCAATGGATTCACGCCGGTTTGCCATCAGGACGGCTCCGGCGATCAGCGTGGCCAGCAGGACCACGCACAACACCAGCATAATACGTTTTTTCATTGGTTACCTCTGGGGAACAGCAGACTAACTGCGTTCTTTCGTAATTGCCTAAACTCCGATTCCAGTCCGTATGCCTTTGCCTGCTGCCGCGCGAGACCCAGATTCGGGGCGCGGTTGGTCAGGTTGTGGCAGTCGGAGCCGATCAGATGGATCTTTCCTTTTTCCAGATTGTGGACAGCGGATCTTACGGTTCTCGGGTCGAGAAAATACTCGGCATTGACCTGCACCAGCAGTTCCCGCTCCAGCACCCGGTCAATGAGGCGCTTATCCCCCAGCATACCCATGAACCGATCCACGTGGGCAATCACCGGTTTGCAGTGCAGATTCTCTCCAAGCTGCACGATCTCGTCCAGCATGGTGTCGCTCCACGGAGCCATGGGCGGCTCGATGAGAATAGCCCCGCCGCTGCCGATGGTCAGCATTTCGATATCCTGCGCTTCACTGATGCCGGGAAAGTACAGCACTTCCGCGCCGAGGATCACCACCGGGTAGGCCTCAGCATCCCGAAGCGTGGCTTCCCGGAGTCTGCGGAAGGCCGTGTTTCGCCGCTGGATAAACTGCTTCGGGTAATCTGCGTCGGCGTAGAAATGGCAGGTGGACACCATGCATTCCACCCCTTGCTGCCAGCTTCTGCGCAGCAGGGTGAGGCTTTCCGACAGCCGGTCGGGGCCATCATCCACCTGGGGGAGAATATGGCAGTGAAAGTCGATCACGGGCTGCACCTCCTTGCGGCTGGTATGGCACAGGCCAGCCCGAAGGCTGGCCTCCCATCATGATTACTTTGTAAAGATTGCCATGGGGCCTTCTGTAACCTGTTCGACCGTTACGGTGTCATCCGTGTCGATCGTGGACTTCAGCTCCACCCATTTCCCATTCACATACTGCACGAAATCAACCTCACTGATGTTTTTGATTTCGAAGACCACGGTGCAGGGAGTATTGGTGTACATATAGAAGAAGTAGCGGGCAGTCATGCCGCTGGGCGCGGCACTCGGCAGGGCCTTCTGCGCGTCAATAAATGTCTGCCGGGCCTTCAAGGACAGCTTGTACACGTCCTTTGCGGCGTAAAGCGTGTAGTTATCGGACGCGGCAGAAATCAGGACAGGCAGCGGCGCGGTGGCGGTGGCACTCGTCACGGGAGCGGTGGGACTGCTGACCTTGGAAACGGTGTAGATCAGCATGGGGCCTTCCACAACATTCTCAACGGTCATGATCTCTTCATCCTTCATCTTCGACTCCATCAGGGACCACTTTCCATTGATGTACTGCTTGACGATCGCTCCGCTGTTCTTTCCTACCCGGAGTTCCACAGTGCACATTTCACTGGTGGAAACATAAAGCAGATCCAGCGGGATCATCTCATCGGAAACCAGGACCTCGTCCTCTTTCTCCAAAGCATCCTCAAAAATCTCCTGTGCGGTCTTGGAGAGCTTGTAAATCTCGTTGTCAAAATAAACCACGCAGTCCTTGGCGGTGGAGGAAACCAGGAAAGGCTTCGTCACGGTGCTGCCAGTACCGGCAGCAGAGACAGGAATGGCCATACCCATCAGCAGCATGACCGTGAGGACAAAAGCAAGTATTCTTTTCATAATCATTCTCCTTTAACATAGATTTGTAAATCATTGCCGCGAGGCAGAAAAAACACGCTATTTTCCGTAGTAGGAGTAATACTGCCGATTGTACTGATAGTGCTTTCCGGCGCCGTCAACACAGCCGTTCAAGACAAAGCCCAGAATGTTGGCTTTTGCGTAGCGCAGCTGCTCTACGCAGTCCTTGAGGACGAACCGGGGACAGTGCCCTTCATGGACAACAATCACCATGCCGTCCACATATTTTGACACGTTCACAGCGTCCACCACCGCGTTCACCGGGGGCAGGTCCACGATCACGTAGTCAAATACCCGAGATACCACCTCCAGCAGCTTTCCGAAGCGGCTGGAGTTCAGCAGCTCAGCCGGATGGTCGGGAATCTCGCCGCTGGGGAGCAGATCGAAGGAAATATCTCCCTCAGTACTCTTGTAGCGGACAATGGATTCGTTCAGGCCGACCTTGCCGGTGAGGATGTCGCTGACACCGGGGGCAATCTTCGCGCCCATGATATTGTGGATTGTGGGGCGGCGCATATCGCCATCGATGACCATCACGGATTTCCCCAATTCCGCCAGAGTATAGGCAAGATTCACAGATACGGTACTCTTGCCCTCGGAGGGCTGGGCGCTGGTCACGCCGATGATGCGGCACGTCTTGTCCCCGTTCTCTCCCAGAGCGATCAAGATGTTGGTGCGAAAACGCTTGAACGCCTCCTTGCCGGAATAACTCATAAACTCGCAGGCCTTGCCTGCCCGGCGGGGGTTGTTCCGATCCATGCTGATGAGTTTCGGCCCCTTATTTTCAGCCATTCTTCCGGCCTCCCTTCTTCTTATCAGACTGCTTGTAGTAAGACGAATAGTAGCCGTTCTTCTTTTCCGACACGGTCATGTCGGGGATCATGGCCAACACCATAATATCGGGATACATGGCCCGCAGATCATCGGCAGACTCAAGGGTCTGATTGCTCCTCTGCTGAAGCAGGGTGATCGCAACCACCACAGCCGCGCCCACCGCAGCGCCGATCATAAGGCCCTGCGTGGTATTGCCCACGATGTTCGGCCCAGAGCGCTTAGAAGGAATGATGGCGTAGTCCACTACCCGCACCGAGCTGCCTTCCACGATATCGGAGATGCGCTCCGGCAGAACCTTAGCGATGGTGTTGGCAATCAGTTCCGCCTCGGAGGGACTGCCGCAGGTGACGGAAATCTCAATCGCAGACGTGTCGGAAATACCTCTTGCGGAAATCGTTTCCAGAAGGGCTTCCGGGGTATAGTCGAGATCCGCTGCAGCGATAACCTCCTCCATGGTGGTTCTGGACTGCAGAATGTACAGATAAATGTTGACCAGAGACTGGGAGGACAATCCCGATGCGGAAACGGAATAGTTGGAGCTGCCCAGCCGGAAGGAGCTGCTGTTGACGTACAGGGATGTTTTGGCCTGATATTGGGGCGTCATCCGGAATGCGGTATTGGCAAAGGCGATGAAACCGACCAGCACGGCGGCGAGGGCAATGGCCAGAATGTTTTTCCACAGGGCCTTCGCAATCGCGATCAGATCAATGGAATTCTCTTCGGTGATATTCATTTGGTGTTCCTCTCTATTTCTGTGGTCAGTCTGCTGCCAGAAGATTGTCAAAATAGTTGGGGTCGCTCTTGAGAAGCTCCTGGGTAATGAGGTCCAGATTCAGCTCCTCCCGGACCTCGTCGAAATACCCCAGTTGATCCATGCGGTTGTACACCAGCTTGCCGATGAGCCGGTAGGCCACGCTGTTCATGTCCGCGCCGCCGGCGTTGCTGCGGAAGGCGGAGGGCACCTGACCCGGCACGGCATGGTCTGTGGAGGTAAGTCCCGCATCCCGGAGGCCGTCTTCAATGAGGTACTTGCGAAGATTGATGTAGTGGCTGCCGAAGGCCTGCATCATGGCGGTATCGATGGAATTGAGGGCGGTGGTGTTGATGGTCTTCCAGGTGCCGCCCGTGGTGCAGGGGCCGATGACCAGATAGCGGTCGGGGTTCTTCGCCTGCCGTGCCAGCAGCGCCTTCACGTCGTTGACCAGCTTCTCCGGGCTGCGGTAGTCGCCGTAGGTGCCGAGCCAGACGATGTGGATGTAGTCCTTATACTCGTTCCGGCAGGCGGTGAGAATCTCCGTACCCTTTGTCACCGTGGTTTCCTCGCCGGGTTGCAGCCGGGTGAATTCATAGTTGGACTGACCCCTCAGCTGGGCGGAGACCCGGGTAAGGGTGCCTTCCACACCGGCGATGATCACCGGGTTCACACCGGCGTTTCCGGCAGTAAGAGGGGCTACCGTTCGGGCATCCTGAGCTTCCAGGAAGATGGAAACGCTCTCGGTGCCGGCGGGGATCACAAAGTCCTTCTTCACCACATAGGGCAGAACACCCACCCGGCCCAGAGTGGTCGCCAGGTCATCCTGACCCGCGCCCATGTTCACCACCGGTACGCAGAAGGAATAATCCTCCCAGTTCACCCGGGTGTATCCGTCGGGGTTGGAGATGGAGTAGCGCAGATCGTAAATATCGCACAGGTAGCCGTTGATGAGCTTTTGCAGGGTCTGGGGATAGGACACGTTGCCGGAGGAACCGGCGGTGAGGCTGTCGCCCCAGCAGACGATGCCGGGCAGATACTGGGCCACCGTTTCCATGTCCTTCTCGTATTCCTGCTGGAGGGCTTCCAGATTTTCCTGACGGGCATCGCTCAGCTCCTGCATCTGATTGGTACGGTCGACCTTGAGCTGGGCATCTTCAGCCGCAATCTGATTTTTTGTCTGATTCAGGGCATACAGCAGACCTGCGGCAGCAACAACCAGCAGGACACCGACAATGCAGTTAAGGATAATGGTTTTCTTTCGTTCGTTTTTCCACATAAGCAATTCTCCGCTGTCACAAATAATGAAAGGGATCCCGTTCCCTTAGACTGAACTGCTGATTTCTCAAATCAGACGTTAGCATATCACTGTATATTCTAACAGATTTTTTCCAAAAATCAACTAGGGGATTGGCCTTGGTTCCGGTTATTTTCCACTGCGGTTTTGTGAAAAGCAATAAAGGGTTGACAGACCTTTCAGCTTCAGTTTATACCCCTGCGGCCCAAATGTCCAGAACTTTTTTCCGGGAGGGGGGGATTTTTGTAAATCTGCCTAAAATACTGCAGATATGGGGGGGTAAAAGTAGGATCTGGGAGAAAAGTCATATATTGTGAACGAGTGATTGACGAATGGATGCGATGATGGTATAATAATGTGGAATTCTTAGGAAAACAAGAGAAATTACTGTAACTGAGAGGAGCTGCTGTTCCGCAAGCCCATTGCGGTGAGCGATGAAAAGACCACATCCTACTATGGAGATAAGGTAATCCTCATCACCGGCGGCAGCATCGGCTCGGAACTGTGCCGCCAGCCGGTTCTCCTACCGGTTGTTCCTGCTGGAGCGGAGCCGGGTGCGGGTGCGCAGAAACGCGACCTCTATTCCCGTGATGATCGTGGGCGTGGGCGAGACCAGCCACATTGTCCGCCGTCATCTGGAGCGGGACGCAGAAAACGCTGCCCATCCCGTGTGCCTGGTTGACTTTAGGTGCGAGGGATTCGGCGATATGCTGGAAGGTATGCCCGTCATCAGAGGCATGGACAGGATTCCCGATGCCATCAAGAAGTATGGCATTGAGTGTGTGATTCTGGCGGACAGCGCCATGCCCGCCGAGGCGCGCAAGGCCATCCGGGACATCTGCGCCGGGCTGGACGTGGAGGTGCAGGACTTTGCGGGCTACTACCGGGAGGGCCGGGGCGCGGTCACTCTGCGGAACCTGATGGAGTACGCCAAGGGCGAAGTGGAAATGGTGGTAAATGGAAAGAGCCAGATCTTCGCGAGCGGCGAACAGGCGGTGGTATCCTTGGCAGGAAAGTACGTTGTGAAATCAGTCAGCGCAAGAGAGAATCGACTGGTGGTAGAGCTGCAAAAGGACATTCTGGTACCCAATGATGTGAAAGAAGAGTGGGTACAGAACTACAAAGAACAAACCGGAGAAGACATCAGCTTCTTCTGAGCGGCGAGTCGCCGCTGACGATGCGTTACGGGGCCTGGCAGTAATCGTTACGCCATTGGGCACGTTCGGTATTGCTACATGGATATCGTCCGGGCAACGCCGCAGCATCACATGAGGGTCAACGCCTCCCGGGGCTAGCACCCTGTTCGAGAGAAGCAGAAACAGAGAGAAGGAGTTCTGGATATGTACAAGGGAACGCCCATTGAGCCCTTCGAATCCAAAGTATGGCTGGCAAGCCCCACCATGCACGGCGAAGAGCTGAAATACATGATGGAAGCCTACGAGACCAACTGGATGTCCACCGTAGGCAAGAATATCAACGAGGTGGAGCGGATCGCGGCAGAAAAGGCGGAAGTGAAGTACGCCGTGGCCCTGTCCTGCTGCACAGCAGCTCTGCATCTGGCAGTGAAATTCGCTGGAGAGCGGCTTTACGGCAAGCCCCCCATCAGCCACGGGGCACTGGAGGGCAGACGGGTATTCTGCTCCGATATGACCTTTGATGCGACGCTGAATCCGGTGGTCTACGAGAGCGGCATCCCCGTGTTTATTGACACCGAGCGGGAGAGCTGGAACATGGATCCGGCGGCGCTGGAAAAGGGCCTTTGAGATGTACCCCGAGGTAAAGCTGGTGATCTGCGCGGAACTGTACGGCTTTACCGGCAACATCCGCTGCATCAAGGAGATCTGTGAAGCCCACGGCGCGCTGCTCATTGAAGACGCGGCCGAGGCCATGGGTGCGTCCTGGGAGGGCCGCCAGTGCGGCAGCTTCGGCGACTACGGCGCCATTTCCTACAACGGCAACAAGATGATCACCGGCTCTGCCGGCGGGTGCTTTCTGACCAATGATCTGGAGGTCGCCAACAAGGCCCGGAAATGGTCCACCCAGGCCCGGGAGAACGCCCCCTGGTATCAGCACGAGGAAGTGGGCTACAACTACCGCATGAGCAACGTGGTGGCGGGTGTCATCCGTGGCCAGTACCCCTATCTGGAAGAGCATCTGGCCCAGAAAAAGGCTATTTACCAGCGATATAAAGAAGGCTTCAAGGATCTGCCCGTGCAGATGAATCCCATCATGGAAGGGTGCGCTCCCAACTATTGGCTGTCCGCCATGATCATCGACAAGGCAGCCATGTGCCATCAGGTGCGGGGTGAGCAGGACGTATGCTACATCAAGACCATGGGCAAGACCTGCCCTACAGAGGTTCTGGAAGCCATCAGCTCCATCAACGCCGAGGGTCGTCCCATCTGGAAGCCCATGCATATGCAGCCTATGTATCGGATGCATGAATTTATCACGGCGGCAGGCTCTGGTCGTGCCAGAACAAACGCTTATATCGCCGATGGTGTGGAGGATATTGGCGCTGATATCTTCCAGCGCGGCGTGTGCCTGCCCAGCGATAATAAGATGACCAGAGCGCAGCAGGAGAAGATCATCAAGGTCGTCAAGGCCTGCTTCGAATAAATATAGTGCTTGATAAAAAGGGAAAGGGAATAGAAAATCATGGCAGACAGACAGACACGTAAATCCGGGATAGAATTACTGAAAATTTTTGCAGTGTTCCTGATTGTCATCAGCCATGTGGTGCAGACACTGGGCGCATTGGATGGTGTATATCAGTTGCGTCTATCATTGGCTACAACAGATATGAGCCGCTTGATGCTGGCAGCATTGCGCTACTCAGGAGTATTGGGTAATTCGATTTTCTTTGTCTGCTCTGCGTGGTTTCTCGTGGATGCAAAGAAATGGAATCTTAGAAAGCTGCTCTACTTGTGGTCACAAGTTTGGTCTGTTTCAGCGCTGATTCTATTGATTGTCCTTGTTCTCGGAGATGTGCCACTGCGGAAAGGGATTTTATTCGAAAGTCTGTTGCCGGTCATCTTTAACAATAACTGGTACATTTCATGCTACATGATGTTTTGCCTCATTGTGCCGCTGTTGAATATTGTTCTGGGCGTGCTTACACGCAGACAGCTTCTGTCAGTATGTGTGATGGGAACCATTCTGTGCGGTATCCGTTTTGCGTTCATGGGATATGCAGCACCCTTCTATATAAATGGAATCATTCTGTGGAGCATCATATATTTCTGCGTTGCATATATCAAACGCTATAAGCCAATGTGGTTCTCCAATTATAAATATGGTGGTATATGTTTTACTGCCGGCGTGATCGGTTTTGTGGGTATGATTATCCTCGCCAATTCTCTTGGGCAGAAGATTTCGGTTTTTTCTTCCGCATTGTTACGATGGAACGAAAACGGCAACCTGTTTATTATTCTAACAGCAATTGGCTTGCTCTTGCTTGCGCATAACACGCGTATTCAAAGCAGATTTATCAACACGATTTCGGGGCTGTCTTTGCTGGTATATATTATCCATGAAAATCTCCTGTTGCGGACATTCTACCGCCCAAAGCTGTTTGACTGGCTTTATCATACGTATGGTTCTGTAAATCTCGTAGCGTGGTCGCTGATTTTTGCAGCTGCAATTTTTATAGGCTCAGTAATCGTCAGCTATTGCTATCAACAAACTGTCTGCCGCCTTTTGGCAAAGGTATGCGACTGGCTCTACCCCAAACTGGAGCTAGGCTGGAATCGGCTATTGGACAGGCTGGAAAAATGACAGTGTGAGCAGGGGACAGCAGTTTACGTATTTGTTCAACCAAGGGAGGAAACCCATGCGTAGGAGAATCTACAATCTGGTCAGCGTCCTGTTCAGCGCTGTGAAGTTTGGCGTCATGAAACTGCTCCACGGAAAGCATTTTCACTATGACGGCATCCAGCGTTTCTCACCCAACACGGAGGTTCTGATTTCCGAAAACGGAACACTCTATCTGGGAAAGAAGGTCCGTGCCCACCGGCGCAGCAAGCTGTCGGTTTTCGGGGACGGTCTGCTGGAAATCGGCAGCAACACCGCGCTGGGCAACGGTGTCAGTATCACCTGCATGGAGAAGATCACCATCGGGGAAGGCGTGCAGATCGGCCCGGACGCGAAGATTTACGACCACGACCACGATTTCCGGGTTCCCGGTGGGGTAAAAGCGGAGAAATTTGTCACAGCCCCGGTAGAAATCGGGAACAATACCTGGATTGGATGCAATGTGGTCATTCTGCGAGGCACCACCATCGGCAAAAACTGCATTGTGGCAGCGGGAAGCGTGCTGAAAGGCAGTTACCCGGACAATTCCGTGATTGTGCAGAAGCGTCAGACAAGCGTAACCACCTATCCCTTTGAAGAATGGAAAGAGGAAGAAGCATAGGAGAGGATACTATGGAGAAGGTACATAAGCCTTACGGCCCATATGAGAAGTATTTCAAGAGGCCACAAGATTTTTTGTGTGCATTGGCAGCAATTATTGTGCTTTCGCCTGTTTTGCTGGTTGTAGCAATTCTTGTGAGGGTAAAACTTGGATCCCCGGTTCTGTCGCACAATTCGTCTATGATATTGCTTTGTTTTATATAAAAAAAGGTGTGCCTGTAAGATGATAAAGAAGAGCTTAGCACGGTGGCAGTTGATCGTATATGATCTGATAATCTTTGCGTTTACAGATTTACTACTTCTTGTGTTTTATCAGGGACAAGAGAGGCTGCCCCTGAATAGTATCCTGATCCATACAGTAATAGGCTGTGTCTGTATTTTTGCAATACGAATTGCGGGTGGTATTTATTTCCAGATCTGGCGGTATGGTGGCATTCAATGTTATATCCGCCTGCTGTTTACAGATGGTGTGGCGTTTCTGGTTCTGTTCGCGTTCGAGATGATGCTGCGTTTCTTTACACCCATCAAGCAGATCACCTTTACGAGACTTCTGTCCATCTCCTGCATCAACCTTCTGGCAGCCCTTGCCATTCGCATGATTTACCGCTACTGCTTCAAATGCGGCACCGCTGACACCCGCATGGGCAAGTTCCTGCGGTGGCTGTTCCGTCTGTTTACAGGCGAAACGCTAATCGCCACTGAGTCTGTCAGAAGGATCAAGATTGCCATCATAGGTGCAGGCCGGGTGGGTGTGACTCTGGCAGAGGAACTGCTGAGTAATCCCAACGCTCTGTACACGCCCCGGTGTTTTATTGACGTAAACAAGGAAAAAGTAGGTCGTGAGATTCATGATATCCCGGTGCTTCTGGAGGACGAGACTACCCTGGAAGATTTGAGAAAACATGAGGTGCAAGAGGTTGTTTTTGCGATAGCCAATTTGTCGGATACAAAGCGCCGGGAACTGTACGCCGCCTACTCCGAGGCGGGCTACAAAATCAAGGTCTACGACTATCCGGTGATGCAGACCGCCGGAAAAAAGCGGTATCTCCGGGAATTTGACATTGAGGAGCTGCTGTTCCGCAGGCCCATCGCGGTGAACGACGAAAAGACCGCAGCCTACTATAGAAATAAAGTCATCCTCATCACCGGCGGCGGCGGGTCCATCGGCTCGGAGCTGTGCCGCCAGCTGGCCAAAATGGAGCCGAAGCAGATCATCATTCTGGACATCTACGAAAATGGCGCCTACGACGTGCAGCAGGAACTGCGCATCGCCTACGGCGGCAAGCTGGACCTACAAATCGAAATCTGCTCCATCACCCACAGCAAGGCGCTGGAGCGGGTATTTGAAGCCTACCGGCCCCAAATCGTCATCAACGCCGCCGCCCACAAGCATGTGCCCCTGATGGAGAAGAACTGCATCGAGGCGGTATTTAATAATGTGTTCGGCACCTGGAATCTGGTAAATCTGTGCGAGAAATACCACACAGAGCGATTCATGATGGTGTCCACGGACAAGGCGGTGAACCCCACCAACGTCATGGGCGCGACGAAGCGGATGTGCGAAATGATCGTGCAGAGTGCCAGCGTTTGGGGCCATACAAAATACAGTGCCACCCGATTTGGCAACGTCCTTGGCTCCGCCGGCTCCGTGATTCCCCTGTTCAAGCGGCAGATCGCCAGCGGCGGCCCCATCACCCTGACGGACAAGCGGATCATCCGCTACTTCATGACCATCCCTGAGGCAAGCCAACTGGTGCTGGAATCCGGTTCCATGGCGCAAAACGGCGAGCTGTTTGTGCTGGACATGGGCCAGCCGGTGAAGATTCTGGATTTGGCCGAGAGCATGATAAGGCTTTCCGGGGTCAACGGCATCGAAATCGTGGAAACTGGCCTGCGCCCGGGAGAAAAGCTGTATGAGGAGCTGCTGGTCAAAACCGAGACCCTGACCAAAACCGACAACAGTTTGATATTCATTGAGAAAGATACGCCCCTGTCCAAAGAGGAATTGGAGCGGCAGCTGAAGATTCTGGAAGAAGCCTGCAACACCGGTAGCGACGAAACCGTCCGCCGGGCGCTGAAAGCCGTGGTGCCCACCTACCGCTCCCCGGAGGAGGTCAATGCCAAGGCCGAGCAGGCGGAGGAAATGAGAATGCAGAAGGAACCCGCGCCGGTTTGACCCCCGGCAGATGGGCAGGAGTAAACGCATCTGGAACAGAGGATGTGTCTGCAAATCCGAAAGACGCATGGAATGAATGCAAAGAAATTGGAAATCTCTTGTAGCGTAGATTTATTCGATAACTGGTCGTAGAGTCCAGCCTCTTTCAAAAAAATCAAAAGTAACTCCTGTGTGGGCGGTCTTGCTCAATTCGCTTCAAAGGACTGCCCGTCTCGGATGAACAGTGCGGGCAGTTCGTTTGAAGCGATTCCTTTTTAGGGGGTGTTTATCTGGCGAGAATGATCCTAAATTCACGAACCTCCAGGAGATCAACGGTCATCCGCTGTGCCAGTGTCTCCCCACATGTGCCACTGACCTCGTACCGTTTCGGATTGTGAATGAGCTGACTGCATAAGAAGGAGGTCTTGATATGCAACGTCCGTCAGAAAATGATCATGCAATCGCTATCGTATTGCTTCTAGGGTTTGTTTCGTTACCTATCCCCATTGAGCATCAGCATGGATGTTTTCAATCATTGCGTTCTTCTTGAAACCCCGATCACTTTCCTATGACTGTCCCTGTAACCTCAAAATCTGCAACGATTGACATTAGTCCCTAATCATCTATCGACCCATGAAAGCAACAAAAAATGACCCTCATAACGCACCCGTATTCGTCACTGTTCACAACTTTTCCACTATTTTTGCCACATATCCTCTACTTTTCATCCCCACTACTTGGGTGGAGGAGAAGACGAGAGTGGCGGTGAGAA
>CAYYGF010000004.1:0-26778 GCA_964471315.1 uncultured Oscillospiraceae bacterium
GTACTGCTTCTCCAAGAAGTATAGCCTGCACATCATCGACCGTGTGGGCGGCGGCGACAGCTTCGGCGGCGGTCTGATTTACAGCCTGCTGTCCGGCAAGGACACCCAGGCGGCGGTGGAGTTCGCGGTTGCGGCCTCCGCTCTGAAGCACTCCATCGAGGGCGACTACAACATGGTCACCGTTCCCGAAGTGGAAAAGCTGGCCGGCGGCGACGGCAGCGGCCGTATCCAGAGATAATCCCGTTTCAACAGACAAAGGCGCTGGGAAGCAAAAGCTTCCCAGCGCTTTTATGATTCCTTGGGCGGTTCCAGTGCCGCCCGCTTTTCTTCCATCTGGCCCCAGGCCTTTCTGGCCGCCTCCAACAGACTCTGAAACTCTGCGGAGAGCACACGGCGCATTTGCACATCGCTGCTGAGGGTTTTGACATAGGTATGGATATTCTTCGGTTGGAAAAGATCCGCAGCGTGATCTGCCCCACTGCTACCCAGCAGCGTGAACATGGCGTCCACCAGCTGGTTGCGTTCCTGGTTGGTCATTTCCGCGAACCAGTTCTTAATGGTCGCGTCCAGGAAGTGGGAGCTTTCCGTGAGGCCATCCATGGTGATAAATTCTCGGCCCATCAGCTCCCAGGAATACAGGTCGTGCTGCATGAGTCCCACATTTTTGCTGCGGATAACCGTATAGGGTTCTTCGTGATCCAGCAGCATGCCGATCACAGAGGATTGGGGAAGAAAGGTTTTGATTCTTGGCACCATCGCCAGATACCCGGGGTCGCCCATCAGATATTCGGTAAATCCTGGGCCGTCATTGTTGTAAACCTCCAGAATCCGCTGCTGGAGCATAGGCGAGGAGCGAGCAGCGGCAAACACCGCCATATTTCCTCCCTTGGAGTGTCCGCCCAGACGCATAGGCGCCCCATATTCCAGCGCTACCTGCCGCACATACTCCTGGGCCAGCCGCTGGGCGGGAACGCTCTGCTGGAAGGTCATATTGAAATCCTCCTTCCAGCCAACCAACGTGCTGTCCGTTCCCCGGAAGGCCAGGAACATGCTGCCATCGTCCAGCAGGAAGGTCATAGCCGCGAACTGGGTCTCCTGCTCGGGAATCAGCAAATCCCGGTACATGCACAATTTCGTCTGGCCAAATCGCAGGGATGCTGCCGCCATACGCAAAATCACCAGGTCATTTTTCACCCGGATCCGGTCGTCAGCGTCCTCTAAGGAAAAAAAGTCCTCCGCCGCCTCCCGCAGCGTAACCGGCGTTTGGGGCTGGGCCTCCGCTCGGCAGCCGTAGTGGATATAGGACAGCGCGGAAAAAATCAGTGCGTCCACCGCATTGGGCGGATCCTGGGTAAAGGTCAAGTCCCCCCGCCATTGGATATAGTCTAGGATGTTTGCCATAGATACTCCCCCTTTGCCAACAGCATAGCAGAAAAATGTGAAAATTTCTACCATGAACGAAAATATGGACTTGTTTATTTGTTTATTGGTATGCGCGCCCTGTTTTTAATAATCCTGGACATAGGACTCTCCGGGCCGGGTTCCGGATACGACGGTTCTGCTCTCTGGACAGTGGGGGGTGTGGTCATGATGGGCCAGCTTCCTGCTGCCCGAGAACGGGTTCGCGGATGGCCGCGTTGTTTCCGAAGAAGATGGCTGAGCTGCTTCCTGGGTTGACAAAATCCTCCAACATTTGTAAAATAGCACCATACTATTTTAGGAGGCGCCATTATGGAACTGACCCGAGAGCAGGCCTTAAGCCTGCTGCAAAAATACAACAAGGAGCCCTTTCACATTCTCCACGCCTTGACCGTGGAAGGCGTTATGCGCTGGTTTGCCCAGGAGGAAGGCCAGGACCCGGATTTCTGGGGCCTATGCGGACTGCTCCATGACGTGGATTTTGAGTGCTACCCAGAACAGCACTGCCAGAAGGCTCCCGAGCTGCTGGCGGAAATCCACGCCAGCCCCGAAATGGTTCACGCCATTTGCTCTCACGGCTACGGCCTGTGCTGCGATGTGGAGCCGGTACTCCAGATGGAGAAAATCCTCTTTGCCGCAGACGAGTTGACCGGCCTAATCGGTGCCGCCGCCCGGATGCGTCCCAGCAAAAGCGTCATGGACATGGAGCTCAGCAGCCTGAAAAAGAAGTTCAAGGACAAGAAGTTCGCCGCCGGCTGCTCCCGGGATGTGATCAAGACCGGCGCGGAACGTCTGGGCTGGACTCTGGACGAGCTGATGGAGAAAACCATTCTCGCCATGCGAAGCTGCGAGGCCTCCGTAGCTGAGGAACAGGAGAAACTGTGCGCCCTGTAATTCCCTGACCCAGAAAAAGCGCCTCCGAATCGTTCGGAGGCGCTTTGTGATTAATTTAAGTCTTTCAAGGGCTTGATATACTGCTGGCGGCGGCGCTCCCGCTCGGCCAGGTAAGCCACATCGCTGCCCGAGTGGATCTCCCGCAGGTAATCGTAGTGGTTCTGCAGGATATCCTCGTTGTTTCTGGCCAGCATCATCACCGCGATGGAGGACCACTGTTCAGAAGCACGCTCCAGATAGGTCAAGGTTTCCATAAACACCAGACCGCTGCCCACAGAGCAGGCGCCGGATTTTAGGCGCTTGGTGTGACGATCCCGGAGAATCATCACCATATCGTCGATGGTTTCCTCCAAAGGCTCGATGGCCTTGGCCGCCTCGTTGTCTTCCTTGGCAAAGGCGTCCACAGTAACGGAGAGTATCTCGTTGACCGCGGCGCAAATGATACTCAGCTCCTTCTTCGCCGTATCGGAGAAGGTGCAGTTTTCGGACTGGAGCCGCTCGGCCAGCTCCACCAGGTTGGTGGCGTAGTCGCCGATACGCTCAAAATTGGGAACCGTCTGCATCAGCATATCCAGCTGCCGGTCATCCCACTCTGTCTCCACATTTTTGGAAAGGCCGATCAAGAAACGGTCGGTCTGGTCGGTAAACTGGTCGATGCAGTCCTCATCGGCGTTGATCTCACTGACCAGCACCGGATCATACTTGGCAAGCACCCGGCAGCTCTTTTCAAAGTTCTCCCTGGCCAGATTGCCCACGGCAGCCACTGCCTTGATGGCCTCAGACACGGCCACTGCGGGAGAGATATACAGCTTTTCGTCCAGGGTGTGCAGCTCCGGATGGCGATCCTCGGCAGGCTTGTCCTCCTTCACGATCAGCATGGACAGCTTCACCAGCCAATCCGCGAAGGGTACCAGCACAATGGCGGTGAGCATATTGAACACCGTCTGGAAATTGGCGATCTCGCCGCTACCCACAGAGCGAACCCAGAATTCGGCGCCAAAGACGGAGGCCCTCTGCATTAGCGTCATGACGATCAAGAACAGAATCGTGCCAATGGTATTAAACGCAATATGCACCACACCGGTACGCTTGGCGTCCTTGGACGAGCCAATGGAGCAAACCATGGCAGTGGTCACACAGGTACCCAGATTGATGCCCATGATCACCGGATAGGCCATGGCAAAGGTCACGCCGGAACCGGGAACGGAGGCCACCGTTTGCAGCATACCGACAGTAGCGGAGGAGCTTTGGACAATGACCGTCAGCGCCAAGCCAAAGAAAATACCGACCAGAGGATTGCCCAGGAAACCGATAAACGCGTTAAAGGCATCCGTGCCAATCAAGGGCTTTACGCCGTCCGTCATTAGGCTCAAGCCGACAAACAGCACGCCAAAGCCAACGAAGATGTCGCCGATGGTCTTGGAGGACTTGGTCTTCACAAACATCAGCAGGATAATACCCACGACCAGGGCCACAGGGGCCAGAGTCTCGGTGTCAAACAGCATCAGCAGCAGATTATCCCCCGCCTCAATGGAGGACAGGCGGATGATCTGGGCCGTGATGGTGGTGCCGATATTGGCGCCCATGACAATGGACACCGCTTGCTTTAGGTTCAGCACACCCGCGCCGATCAGCGCGACTGTCAAAACGATCGTAGCCGTTGAGCTTTGAATCACAGCCGTGACCAGGGCGCCGGTGAGCACACCCATCAGCACGTTTCCGGTCACCTTTTCCAGCACACGCTTCAACGCGGCGCCAGAGCTGTTTTTCAAGCCGTCGCCCATAACCTCGATGCCGTACAGGAACATGGCCAGACCGCCAAGCAGTTGGATAATGGCTTTTAAAATCTCCATATGAAGCTCCTAAACATCTCTACGTGATTGCCCGAAACCGGACATATACCATTATAGGGAAAATCCCGTAAAAAGTACAGTGACAAATTAAGAGTAAATTTTACAAAAACTTTACCAGAATTTTATCAAAAGCACCAATTTATTTACCGGTGGAGCCAAATCCGCCACCGCTGCGGGCGGTATCGGACAATTCCTCCGCCAGCGTGTATTCCGGCGTCAGAACCGGTGTGATCAGCAGCTGGGCAATCCGTTCACCGTTTTCCACAGTTTGCGGCTTTTTACCATGGTTATGCAACACCACGGTGATCTCCCCCCGGTAGTCGCTGTCCACCACGCCGACCTTGTTGGCCGGGGCCAGATCCCGCTTGCATGCCATTCCGCTGCGGGCATAAACCAGCCCCGCGCAGCCCTGGGGAACCTCCAGGGCGATTCCTGTGGGCAGAAACATCGTTTCTCCCGGCTGAATGGTCACAGGACTTTCCAGACAGGCATACAGATCCGCTCCTGCCGCTCCGGTGGTACCATAGGAGGGAAGACGGGCGCCCTGCCTTAGGATTTTCACACGAATCCCAGCCATTTACTTCATCCCCCTTCCGTCTCCCTGCCAATCTGTCCACAAAACAACGTTTCCGGAGGCAAGAGACGCCGGAACGTCGATGAGCCGCTGGTTTTCCGAACCCCGGAACCGGAGAGACAGATTTTTCTTGGCTTCAATAAAAGGTCCGTCCACCAGCACATCCAGATAACTCAGATATTCCCGGGTATCTCCCAGGCGGCCGGAAAGGATATCCCGGTCAAACAGGTAGCCGGAGAAGGCCCAAATGCTCTTTTCTGGCAGTTCCCGCTTCACCTGCCGCAGCAGCTCCACCACCGCTCCCTGGTTCTGGGGTTCAAAAGGCTCACCCCCCAGCAGGGTCAGCCCCCGGATATAGCTGGGGCGCAGCATCTTGAGGATGGTGTCTATCGTATCCTGGGTAAAAGGCTGGCCGTAGTCGAAATCCCAGGCCACCTCGTTAAAGCACCCGGGGCAGTGGTGAGTGCAGCCGGAGACAAACAGGCTCACCCGGACACCGGGGCCGTTGGCAATATCACAATTTTTGATCGTCGCGTAATTCATATTTTTTCTCCTAATCCCGCAAAAAAGCGAAATGTCATGGGCCACAGCAGCCCGGCGGCCAGAACCACCAGGAAATACCGCAGGCTCCGGGCCGCGTACACCGGCAGCAGCGCCTCCAAGGGGGTGCGCAGGCCTTCCTTGACCAGCAGCACCATGCCTAGGCCCAACACCACTTTCAAAATCTGCGCCCACCAGACGGCCTTTGTTTCAAACCGGATCCACCGCTTTTCCACCGGGTATACAATCAGCATTCCCACAAGGCAGCCCAGCAGCGCGGCGGCATTTTTCACGCCGGACTCCAGATTCCCGGCATCCACTTCCTCCGGGAAGGGATACAGCCGGACAAACAGCCACAGCCCCGCCGCCATCACCGCCAGCGCTCCCAGAATATCCGTCATGCCTCGTCCCAGCTCCCGCTGGGCCATTGGCCGCAGCGCAACCACAAGCCCCAGGGAAATCGCCGCACCGGTCATCACGTCCGAGGGCGTATGGACGCCCAGATACATCCGGGAAAAGGGCACCAGCACCGCCACAGCCACAAAGAGCCGGCGCGCCCAACGGCGCTCCGCCGTACAGGCCAGGGCGCCGAAGGTACCCACTGCCGTCTGGGTGTGGCCGCTGGGAAAGCTGTAGCCGGTGGCCTCCGCCCGAGCTTGTTCCACAATCGTAAAATTCTCATCCAACACCCAGGGCCGGGGTACCCGGCACAGAAGCTTGATAAACTGATTGAAAATCGTCGTGGCAAAGCCGACAGCCATCACATAATAGCCCCGGCGCTTATCCACGCACCAAAAGACAATCAGCGCGATCACCAGGAAGGCCGTCTCCTCTCCCAGATGGGTAATCAGCAGCATCAGCTCATTCAAACCAGGAATCCGGAGTTTCTCCAGGACATACAAAAATTCCATAGTAATCCTCCTCGCCGTATTCTGCTTTCCAGTATACCACACCTTCCTTAGGATTGCTACTAAATCTTTTCCCCGCAAAAACCCGCCGCTTGTTCAGCGGCGGGCAACGTATTTTGCTTCCGGTCACTTTCCGGTTTTTTCATCGGGATAATCAGCCTTATACTGATCCCAAAGTTCGTTCTGGCCCTTGCGCTGAAGGCCCCGGCGCACCAGCTTTTTGATGATGTCATAAATCACCGCGAACATGGGCACGCAAATGACCATACCGACCAGTCCCCACAGTCCGCCGCACAGGACAATGGCAAACAGCACCCAGAAGCTGGACAGTCCCGTCCGGTCTCCCAGGATCTTGGGGCCGATCACATTGCCGTCCAGCTGCTGCAAGCCCAGGGCAAACAAAATGAACCACAGACCCTTCATGGGATTCTCAATCATAATCAGCAACGTGGCCGGCACCGCACCGATAAAAGGGCCGAAGAAGGGGATCACATTGGTGATGCCCACAATGGCAGATACCAGCAGCGCGTTGGGAAACCGGAAAACCAGGCACCCAAGATAGCACAGAATACCAATGATGGCGGAATCCAGCAGCTTTCCATCGATAAAACCGCCGAACATCCGGTCCACAAAGGCGATCTCTCCCAGCAGCAGCTCCGCCCAGTGGGGCTTGAACAGGCTCCGGATCATCAGCACGCTTTGCCGGGCCAGCTTCTTCCGTCCGGCCAGCAGGTAGCAGGCCACGATCAAGCCGATCAGCAGATTGTACACGAACAGGAAAACCTTGTACACACTGGAGCCCAAGCCGCTGACAATGTTGGAAATATAGGGCATCAAGGTATTCTGACTCCACGTCTCCACCTCGGAATAGACGGCGTTGTAGACCCGATTGAACAGAAGCACCAGCTCTTCATCCTCGCCAAAGGTCGCCCTTGCCCACTCCAGGAACTGGCTAACCTTCTGGGGCAGGCTGTTCCAAAGAGAAAAGATGCTGCGGTACAGCTGGGGCGCGATCATAATGATGAGTGTGTAAACGATCAGAATTCCGGTCAGCAGGCTCAGTCCCACCGCCAGGGTATTGCTCAAGCGTTTCCATTTTCCCGGCAGAAGGCCGCTGAAAAACTGCTCGTAGTGGTTGCACATGGGACGCAGCAGATAAGCCACCACCCCGCCGTAAATGAAGGGCGCCAAAATATCCGCCAGCTTATGCAGCCCGTCTCCAATCCCCTCGAACCGGTACACTGCAAAAAACACCACGATGCTGAGACTGACAGCACCGAAAATCGACAGCATCAGATAAAAATACCGCCGCTTGTAAGGGTCTTTCATTCCATCCCTTCTTTCTTCTTGATGGATGTTAACAGCTTCAGTATACCAGTTCCCGCCGGGAGCGGTATGAACAATTTGTGAACATTTTCTTTCCTGGGGTTTTGGAAAAGTTCACAAAAACATTACAGGCAAGATCCCTTCGCCCTCTTGTCATTCTTCCCGGGATTGGGTATAATATGGTTAATTTAATGGAATTCGACAAAATGAACTGCCGGCAATTCCGGGATTTCCAAACGGAATGAGGCAGTACCATTGTCCGGGTTCCTTAGGAGGTAACCCTATGCCCTACTATTATTACGGTTTTGACTGGACTTATGTGGTTCTGGTGCTGCCCTGTTTCATCCTTTCCCTGTGGGCCAGCGCCAACGTCAATTCCACCTTCAAGCGCTATTCCAAGCAGTATTCCCTGCGGCAGCTCACCGGCGCGGAGGCCGCCCAGCGGGTGCTGCGGGCTAACGGCGTCCATGGCGTCCGCATCGAGCGGGTCAGCGGCAATCTGACAGACCACTATGATCCCAAAACCAACGTCATCCGCCTTTCCGATGGCGTTTACAACAACACCTCCACCGCCGCCATCGGCGTTGCCTGCCATGAAGCGGGCCACGCGGTGCAGTACGCGGAAGGCTACGCCCCCATCAAGCTCCGGGCGGCCATCATCCCCGTGACCAACTTTGGCTCCCGGCTGGCCATGCCCTTGATCCTAATCGGTCTGCTGTTTTCCACCCTGGGTTCTTTCTCCGATACCTTGATCTATCTGGGCATTGCCTGCTTCGGCCTGTCTCTGGTGTTCCAGCTGGTCACCCTGCCTGTGGAATTCAATGCCAGCCGCCGGGCCCTGCATGCCATTGAGGACGGCGGCCTGCTGACGGAGGAAGAGCAAATAGGCGCGCGGAAAACCCTAACCGCCGCCGCCTTGACCTATGTGGCTGCCACTGCGGTGTCCTTGGCCCAGCTTCTGCGGCTGATCACCCTCTTCGGCGGCCGCCGGAGGAATGACTGAGCCGCTGTTCCGCTTTCGGCAAAAACGCCAAAAAGTAAGCAGACTTTTTAGGAAATCATTCCAAGAAATTCCCGCCCCGGTATTGACAACCGGGGCGGTTTTTTGTATAATCCACCAGTGTGAAAAATATGAAAAATGTGATTGGAAGTGGTCTTATGCCTGGAGGCAAGCACATTCTGGGCAAGCATAAGCAGCAGCGGGTCTTTGGCACCGCCAAGGTAGGCGATCGTGGGCAGATCGTCATCCCCAAAGAGGCCCGGGAGCTGTTCGGCATCCGGCCCGGGGATACCCTGCTGATTCTGGGCGAAGCGGAAACCGGGCTGATCGTTTCCCGGCCGGAGGTTTTGAACAATCTGGCAGATGAAATACTGAACAATGTAAAAAAAGAGGATTAATGCTATGGAAGAATTGCTGGAACTGTACCAAACCATGGGCATCTCCCCCGCCGTATATGCTTACGGCGAGCAGGCCCTGGAGAAACTAAAGGACCGCTTCGCCGCCATTGACCAGGTAGCGGAGCACAACCAGGCAAAGGTGCTGTGGGCCATGCAGAAAAACCGGGTGTCCGCCGCCTGCTTCGCCGCCACCACCGGCTACGGCTACGACGATTTCGGCCGCGATAATTTAGAGCGGGTCTACGCCGATGTATTCCACACGGAAGCCGCCCTGGTGCGGCCTCAGATCACCTGCGGCACCCACGCCCTAACGGTGGCCCTCAGCGCCAACCTGCTGCCCGGAGACGAGCTATTGTCCCCTGTGGGAGCGCCTTACGACACCTTACAGGAGGTCATCGGCATCCGGGAAAGTCCCTGCTCCCTGGCGGAATATGGCGTTTCTTACCGTCAAGTGGATTTGCTGGAGGACGGAAGCTTTGATTACGAGGGCATCCGCCGGGCCATCAACGAAAAGACCAAGCTGATCACCATTCAGCGCTCCAAGGGCTACGCCACCCGGCCCACCTTCTCCGTTTCCCAGATCGGCGAGCTGATCGCCTTCTGCAAGTCCATCAAGCCCGACGTGACCGTGATGGTGGACAACTGCTACGGCGAATTCGTGGAAACCATCGAGCCCTCGGATGTAGGCGCGGACATGACTGTGGGTTCCCTGATCAAAAACCCCGGCGGCGGTCTGGCTCCCATCGGCGGCTACATTGCCGGTACAAAGAAATGTGTGGAGCGCTGCGCCTACCGGCTCTCCGCCCCCGGCCTGGGCCAGGAGGTGGGCGCGAACTTAGGGTTGATGCCCGCGCTGTACCAAGGCTTCTTCCTGGCTCCCACGGTGGTTGCCAGCGCGGAAAAGGGTGCCATCTTTGCTGCCAACCTGTATGAGCCTTTGGGCTTCAAGTGCGTGCCCAACGCCACGGAAAGCCGCCACGACATCATCCAGGCGGTGGAGCTGGGCAGTGAAGCCGGGATGGTGGCCTTCTGCAAGGGCATTCAGGCGGCGGCTCCCGTGGATTCCTTCGCCACCCCCTACCCTTCCGACATGCCCGGCTACAATGACAAGGTCATCATGGCCGCGGGTGCTTTCGTCCAGGGAAGCTCCATCGAGCTGTCCGCAGACGGCCCCATCCGTCCCCCCTACGCCGTGTACTTCCAGGGGGGACTAACCTGGAACCACGCCAAGCTGGGCATTCTGATGAGCCTGCAGAAAATGGTGGACGCGGGGCTGGTTACGCTGTAAACCCCAAAAATCTAAAAATTGAGAGGTAACGAAAATGAGTTGGTTTTGGTTTTCTATCATCGCACTGCTGTGCTGGTCCGGTTCGGACTTCTTCTCCAAAATCGGTTGCCGGGACGCCCGGGACAAGTACAGCCAATTCAAAATGGTCATGGCCGTGGGTGTGGTCATGGGAGTGCACGCAGCCTACGAAATCTTCGTCGGCGGCGTGGAAATCTCCTGGCAGGTGATTCTCACCTACCTGCCGGTCAGCCTACTGTACATTGGCTCCATGACCCTGGGCTATGTGGGCCTACGGTACATTGAGCTGTCCATTTCGTCTCCCATCTGCAACGCCTCCGGCGCTCTGGTTGCCATCATTGCCATTCTTTCCGGCACCGCCGAGGCCATGGCCGCGCCCCAGTACCTTGCCATCTTCCTGGCCTGCGCCGGTGTTATCGGCCTGGGCTTTGTGGAAGCCAACGAGGACGAGGAGCTGCGGGCTGCCCGTCAGGAGGCCTCCAACTACAAGTACGCCAAGTCCTGGCTGGCTCTGGCTCTGCCCATCGCCTACTGCCTGCTGGATGCCGCCGGAACCTTTGCCGACGATCTGGTACTGGAGACTCTGAACGAGGACTCCGCCAACGTTGCCTACGAGCTGACCTTCCTGGTGGCGGGCATCGTGTGCTTTGTCTACACCTGCGTCATCAAGAAGCAGAAGCTGGTGCCCAAGCTGGAGGTACCCAAATATGTGGGCGCTATCTTTGAGACTGCCGGACAGCTTGCCTACATCTACGCCCTGGCCAGCGGGGAATCCGCTCTGGCCGCTCCCATCATCGCCTCCTACTGCATGGTCAGCGTCCTGTGGAGCCGCCTGTTCCTAAAGGAAAAGCTGAGCTGGAAGCACTATGTCTGCATCATCGTGACCTTCGCCGGCATTTTGATCATGGGCATTTATGATATGTAAAAAGAGACATCAAAACCACCGGGCAGCCGGTGGTTTTGTTTTTGGAGTAAATATTCTTTGGATTCTTTTCCGGATTTCTTGCCTTTTTCTTTTGGCTGTGATATGATTTTTCTATCAAAAGGAAAGGAGCTGCCGCAATGAGCAAATATATCATGGCTCTGGATTCCGGCACCACCTCCAACCGGTGCATTCTGTTCAATACCGAGGGCGAGGTCTGCAGTGTGGCCCAGAAGGAGTTTACCCAGATCTTCCCCCAGCCCGGCTGGGTGGAGCACGACGCTGACGAGATCTTTGCCACCCAGCTGGAGGTCGCCAAGCAGGCCCTGGCCAACATCGGCGCTACCGCCGCGGACATTGCCGCCATCGGCATCACCAACCAGCGGGAGACCACCATCGTCTGGAACAAATTCACAGGACGCCCTGTTTACAACGCCATTGTCTGGCAGTGCCGACGCACCGCTCCCTACTGCGATGAACTGACCGCCCGGGGACTGGTGGACACCATCCGCTCCAAAACCGGTCTGGTCATCGACCCCTACTTCTCCGGCACCAAGATCCGCTGGATTTTGCAAAACGTTCCCGGTGCCCGGGAACAGGCGGAACGGGGAGAATTGCTGTTCGGAACCGTGGAAACCTGGCTGATCTGGAAACTCACCAGTGGCCGTGTGCATGTGACGGACTATTCCAACGCCTCCCGAACCATGCTGTTCAACATCAACACCCTGAGCTGGGACGAGGAAATTCTGAAGCTCATGGATATCCCCGCCTCCCTGCTGCCCACACCCATGCCCTCCAGCTGCTGCTACGGAAAAACCGATGCCCAATATTTTGGTGGCCCCATTCCCATTGCCGGAGCCGCAGGAGACCAGCAGGCGGCTCTGTTCGGCCAGGCCTGCTTTGATCCCGGCAACGCAAAGGTCACCTACGGCACCGGCGCGTTTCTGCTGATGAATACTGGGGAAACCCCCATCTTCTCAGAAAACGGCTTGGTCACCACCATCGCCTGGGGGATGGATGGGAAGGTCCACTATGCCCTGGAAGGTTCCATTTTTGTGGCAGGCGCGGCCATCCAATGGCTGCGGGACGAGCTGCGGTTCATCGAATCCGCCGGAGATTCCGAATACATGGCACAGAAGGTCAAGGACACCAATGGCTGCTACGTGGTTCCCGCCTTTACGGGACTGGGCGCGCCCTACTGGGATGCCTATGCCCGGGGAGCCATTGTGGGCCTAACCCGGGGGGTAAACAAGTACCACATCATCCGGGCCACCCTGGATTCCATTGCCTATCAAACCAACGATGTTCTATCTTCCACGGAAAGCGACTCCGGGATCACCCTTGCCGCCCTAAAAGTAGACGGCGGTGCCGCTGCCAACAGCTATCTGGTGCAGACCCAGGCGGACATCAGCGACGCGCCTGTACTGCGGCCAAAATGCGTGGAAACCACCGCCATGGGCGCAGCTTACCTGGCGGGACTGGCCGTGGGCTATTGGAACGACCTGGAAGATATCCGGAAAAATTGGTCGGTGGATCGCCAGTTTGACCCACGGATTTCCCCCGAAAGCCGGGATCAGCGCTTGAGGGGCTGGAAAAAAGCTGTCGCCTGTACCGCAGGCTGGGCAAAAGACTGATTGGACTGAAACAGCACCGCTTTCGGTTGAAAGCGGTGCTGTTTTCTGTAAAAAGTCAAATCTCCTGTCGGCCCTCCAGAGCACGGGACAAAGTCACCTCGTCGGCGTATTCCAACTGGCTGCCAACCGGGACGCCGTAGGCCAGGCGGGTCACCTTGACCTCCATTGGCCGAAGGAGACGGGAAATATACATAGCCGTAGCCTCGCCCTCGGTGTCCGGATTTGTCGCCATAATGACCTCCCGGACGCCGCCCCGGGCAACCCGGGCCAGCAGTTCCTTGATCTTGATATCGTCCTGGGTCACATGGTTCAGCGGGGAGATCACCCCGTGAAGTACATGATAGACCCCCCGAAACTCCCGGGCACGTTCCATGGCGATCACGTCCCTCGGCTCCGCCACCACGCAGATCAAGCTGTGATCCCGGGTATCGTCGCCGCAGATGGGACACACCTCCCGATCCGTCAGATTTTGACACTGAGGGCAGGTGTGAACCGACCGTTTCGCCTCCAGGATAGCCTCCGCGAATTCCTCCGCCTCCTCCTGGGGCAGGCTCAGCACGTGGAATGCGAGCCGTTGAGCGGTTTTGCCGCCAATACCCGGCAGGCGGGCAAATTGATCGGCCAAATTCTGCAAAGCAGCGGGAAAAAACTGCATATTCTCTCCCCGCTCAGAACAGCCCGCCCAAGTTCAGTCCGCCGGTGAGCCGGGACATATTGTTGGCCGCCTCGGCATCTGCCGCCCGCAGGGCCTCGTTCACAGCGGCAATGACCATATCCTGGAGCATTTCCACATCCTCCGGATCCACCGCTTCGGGATTGATCTCCAAGGAAACCAGCTCATGCTTGCCATTAATCGTAGCGGCCACCATGCCGCCGCCCGCTTTCGCGGTAAAGGTTTTGGCCTCTTGCTCCGCCTGCATCCGCAGCATCTCCTGCTGCATCTTCTGAGCCTGCTTCATCATCGCAGCTTGATTCATTCCACCGGGCATACCCCGGAATCCACCTTTTGCCATAATAACAATCTCCTGTCTGAAATATTAATTGATTTACTTTTTAATGGTCACAATGTCCGAATGGGCACGGCCAAAATTCATAAGCTGCTCCAACCGCGGATTATTGGCGGGCTTGGCGGACATGTCCACCACCACCGCCCGGACGGGCCTGCCCAGCATGACCCCTGCCTTCCGGGAAACCACCTCCAGCACGTCGGGTCTGTCCAGCATCTGGGCCGTAAAATCGTTTCCGCAGCGCAGTTCCAGCCGGTCGCCCACCAAAGCACCCTGGACAGGGGCATTGGGCGTGGCCACGAAAAAGCCGGTGATGGGAGGCTTCAGTTCCTTGCGCACATTGGCGCACAGCTCCGACCAGAAGCCCACAGGCGTGTCATCCCTTGGCGCTGGCGGCTCCTCTTCCCCGGGAGGGGCATCCTCATCCCCCGGCATGGGGGGCCGTTCATCCAGATCCTCCCGCGCAGGGGGCTGCTGCTTTTTCTCGGGAGCCGCCGCCACAAAGCTGCCGCTCTTCACCTGTTCCTCCAGGCGGGTCAGCCGGGCATTCAAGGCTTTCGCGTCCAGGCTCAGCTCCGGCTGGCACAGCTGCACAATGCACAGCTCCGCGTCCATCCGGCGGCTGGATGCCCGGGTAAAGCCCGCCAGCGTGTTCTGCAAAAGCTCCATCATACGAATCAGCTCACCGCTGGACAGTTTTTTTGCCAGATCCACCGTCTCTTTGTCCGAGGCTACCCCGGAAAGCATGGTAATCCCCCCGCCTCCGGCAGTTTTCAGCACCAGCAAGTCCCGGGTCAAGCAGGCCATTTCATCCAGCATGGCGCTTAAGTCCTTGCCCTCGGTATACAGCTGGTTAAACAGCGACAGCGCGCGTTTGGTATTATGCTCCGCGATATACCCCATCAGCTCACCGCATTTGCGCTCTCCCGCGATGCCCAGGCAGGCATACACCCGCTCCACCGTCAGTTCCCCGGTGGTGGCAGAGGCACACTGGTCAAGCAGACTCAGACCATCCCGCATGCCGCCGTCGGCAAGTCTGGCCAGCACCCTGGCCGCACCATCGTCCAGGTCAATGCTCTCCTGGTAGGCTACATATTGCAGGCGTGCGGCAATATCCTCCTGGCTGATGCGCCGGAAGGAAAACCGCTGGCACCGGGATAAAATGGTGGCCGGAACCTTGTGCAGCTCCGTGGTGGCCAGAATAAACAGCAGATGCTCCGGCGGCTCCTCAATGATCTTCAGCAGAGCATTGAAGGCTGAGATGGACAGCATATGCACCTCATCGATGATATACACCCGCATTTTCACCTGGGAAGGGGTATAGATGGCGTCATCCCGCAGATCCCGGACATTGTCCACACCATTGTTGGACGCGGCATCGATCTCCAGCACATCCATACAGGAGCCGGAATCAATGGCCTTGCACGCCTCGCAGCAGTTGCAGGGATTTCCGTTATCCGGATGCAGGCAATTGACCGCCTTGGCCAAAATTTTGGCACAGCTGGTTTTGCCCGTGCCCCGGGAGCCGGTGAATAAATAGGCGTGGCTCATTTTTCCGGTCATAATCTGGGTTTTCAGAGTCTGGGTCACCGCCGCCTGGCCGGAAACATCGTCAAAGGTCTGGGGCCGGTATTTCCGGTAAAGGGCCTGGTATGCTGACATGGCTTCCTCCTTTCCAAGAAGTGCAGCGTTTGGAGTGGGCAGGTGAACGCTCAAGCCCCACCGCACACGCCAAACAAAGCTGACCGGCTCATAACAAGATCGCACACCCACATTTGAACAAGCCGTACATCCGTAACCAGCGCAGTTAACTCAAAAACGGCAACCCCGCGGCACACGGGAAGATCCGCTTAATGCTGCTTGGTTCCCCACCTGACATGGTTCACGGGATCCCGTTGCGCAAGACCGATCTCTCAACATCACTTACGCAGGTCAGACGATATACAAAGCTTGTCCGGGTGTGGGAATTCATCCCTGCTATAGCGGATTGCAGGTACAGGGCACCGCTATCTCCCCGACTAGTGCGACCTTGTTATAAGCCGGTCAGGCATTCACAAGGTAATTATTGAATTTAGGCCAGCTTCCCGTCGATAAAATCCGCCAGCTCCTGGAAGGTAGTAATTTTCTGATCCTCCAGATCCAGCTCGACACCCAGCTCGGTCTCCAGATCCATGATCATCTCCACCACGTCCAGAGAATCGATACCCAGGCTCTCAAAGGTGGAATCCGGGGTGATCTCCGCGGGATCCAGTTCCAGCTGCCTGGCCGCATAATTAACCAGTTTCTCGTACATCAATAAAACCCTCCTTGAAAAGATATCTAAGGCACGATCTTGTTGCTATTTTAGTACAGGTTCTCTGTTTTGTCAATGCTGGATTTCACAGCAGCGTCTTGGCCTCTTCCGATACCGCTACCCCCGCGGCATAGGCTGTGGCCCAGGCGATTTGCAGGTTGAAGCCGCCGGTGTAGGCATCGCAGTCGATGACCTCCCCGGCGAAATACAACCCGGGAACCAGCTTGGAGCCCATGGTTTTGGGGTCGATCTCCGACACCTTCACGCCACCGCTGGTCACGATGGCCTCCGCCACCGGGCGCTTTCCGGTAATCTCCACCGGAAACGCCTTTAATAGCTCCACCAGGCTCCGGCGGGCAGCCCGGGTCAGAGAATTGGCCTGCATATCGGGGTCAATTCCCAACCGTTCCAGCACCACCGGAATCATGCTCCGGGGCAGAAGATCCGTCAGCGCGTTCTCCATGGTTCGGTTCTGATACTGCTCCAAGTCCCGCAGAATCCGGGTATCCAGTTTGCTTTCCTCCAGGGCGGGCTTCAGATCGATCACAAGGCGGCAGCCCTCCCCTTTCAAATGGCAGCTGGCAGAGAGCACCGTGGGGCCGGAAACCCCAAAATGGGTAAACAGCAGTTCTCCAAAATCCTTGTACAGCACCTTTCCCTTGGCGCTGAGCAGCTTGACGCCCACATTGCGCAGGGACAATCCCTGCATCTTCTGGCAGTCCTGCCCCTCCGTTTCCAGGGGAACCAGACTTCCCACTGCCGGGATCACCGTATGCCCCAACTCCGACGCCATAGCATAGCCGTCACCTGTGGAGCCGGTGGCGGGATAGGATGCCCCGCCAGTAGCCAGGATCACCCACCCGGCGTGGTAGGACTCCACCTGGGTTCGCACGCCGGATACCCGGCCGTTTTCCGTCAGAATTTGACTGACCCGCCCGGCTTTCACGGTGACATTCTGGCGGCGCAGCTCCGATTGCAGGCATTCCAAAATAGAGGATGCCCGGTCTGTTACAGGAAATACCCGGTTTCCCCGCTCGGTTTTCAGCGCGCAGCCCCGCTGTTCAAAAAACGCCTTGGTTTTTTCCGGCGGAAAGGCAGTCATGGCGCTGTAGAGGAACCGCCCATTCCGAGGGGTGTTTTGCAGCACCTCCTGGGCGGAGCAGTCGTTGGTCACGTTGCAGCGGCCCTTTCCGGTGATCAGCAGCTTTCGTCCCAGCCGGTCGTTGCGTTCCAGCAGCAGCACCCGCTGGCCTTGGCTGGCCGCGGTGATGGCGGCAAACATTCCGGCAGGACCGCCGCCGATCACAATTCCATCAAAGTCCCTCATCGCTCGGCCTGCTTTTCGTATACGTCGTACTCATCCCAGATCCGCTCCAGATTGGCAAAGGTCTGGGAAAGCTCCTTCTCCCGCTTGGAGGCCACCGCCACGATCAAGGCGTTCACCAGGCTCAGAGGCGCCACGATGGAATCCACCAGGGAAACCATATCGCTCTTGGCCACCAGTACATGGTCGCTGCACTGGCCCAGGGGGGACAGCTTGCTGTCGGTGATACCGATGACCGTGGCTCCGGCGCTGCGGCAGTATTTCGCCCCCTTGGTGGTAGAGGAAGAATACCGAGGGAAGGAAAAGGCAATGACCACGTCCTCGGAATTCACGCTGACGATCTTCTCAAACATCTCCCCGGCGCTGACACCGGAGATCACGTGGACATTGTTGAACATGTAATTTAGATAATACCCCAGGAAATTGGCCAAAGGCGCCACGCTCCGCACACCCAGGATATAAACCCGTTTGGCCTTCAAAATGGCGTTCACTGCCGCCCGGAACTCGCTCCGATCCACGGTTTCGCTGGTCTGGCGCAGCTTTTCGATGTCGCTGTGGAGCACCATGGACACCACGTCCTGGTCGCCAATGCGGTCGTTGGCCACCTCCAGCCGCTGGACAGAGGTCAAGCGGTTCAATACCATTTCCTGCATGGCCTTCTGCATACTGGGATACCCATCGAAGCCCAGATCCACCGCGAAACGAACCACGGTAGATTCCGAGACCCCCACGGTTTTGCCCAGCCGGTTGGCGGTCATAAAGGCTGCCTTGTCATAGGCCTCGGTGATATAGCGGGCGATGCGCTTCTGGCCCTTGGAAAAGGTGGGCTCTTTTTCCTGTAGAATCGCTAAAATATCGTAACTCATAGCTGCCTCCCATATGGCGCAGAGTGATTTTTTGACGCATCTATAGTAGCAAATGCTGCCGGATTTTGCAAGAGGCCCAGTCCTCCGCTGCGAAAAAATATCACGTCTCCTGCCACAGGGCACACACTTCCTCCGGGCTTAAGTACCGCCACTTTCCCGGAGGGAGACTGCCCAGGCGAAGGCTTCCCTCCTGAACCCGGCGCAACCGGGTGACTGCCATCCCCGCCGCTTGACACATCCGGCGAATCTGGCGGTTGCGGCCCTCATGGATGGTCACTTGAAAGCAGGCCTTGTCCTCCGAAGCCGTCATCAGCTTGACGATGGGTTTTCGGATGGTGTAGCCATCCAGCGTAATGGGCCGGGACAGACGTTCCTCCGCCCCCGGCTGATACCCCTTCACCCAAACCTCGTAGGTTTTTTTCACCTCATGCTTCGGGTGCATCATGGCATTGGCAAAGCCGCCGTCGTTGGTAAACAGCAGCAGGCCCTCGGAATCCATATCCAGCCGCCCCACTGGGTAGACCCGCACCCCGCAGTCCGCCACCAGCCGGGCAGCATCCGGGCGTCCCTTCTCATCCGATAGGGTCGTTACATAGCCCCGGGGCTTGTTCAAGAGGATGTACACGCGGCCTTCCTCCCGGGGAAGGGGCTGGCCGTTGACCCGGATTTCTTCCGTATCCGGGTCGGCGCAGTCTCCCAGGCAGGCAACCGCGCCAGCCACCGGAACCAATCCATTTTCGATCAGCTCCTCCGCCCTTCGCCGGGAGGCTACGCCCCGGGCGGAGAGGATCTTCTGTAAACGCTCCTTCATGGCCTTCCCCTCTTTCTTTGCCGTTATGATCGTTCAAGCACTCTCTGCCAGAAGCTCTTTTCCTCCTCTGGCATTTGCTCGATGGTGGCGCCGTAAACCACCGGCACCTTGCCCACTGCTTTTCCCTGAATCAACACGTAGACGTATCCCGCCTCCGCCCCTTCCACCGCCGGGGCGTAGACAAAGCCCGGGCCGGGCAGGGCCAGCTGGGGCTGCTCCTCCGGTGCCAGGGCATAGTCAAAATTCTCTGCCGCCAGTACTGCAACGCGGCCATTCTTTCCACCAGCCACCGCCAGGGTGCCCACCGTCTGGCCCGCCGACACAATTCGCTTTTGAGCATAGCGGGAAAACCCTTCTTCCAAAAAGGCGGTGTGGTCATTCCAGTCATCCGGGGCGTTGATGGTCACGGCAATTAGCCGCCGTCCTCCCCGGGTGGCGCTGGACACCAAAATCCGCCCGGCGGCTTTGGTAAAGCCGGTTTTGACGCCATCCGCTCCCTCTACCCGCCACAAAAGCTTATTGTGGTTGGTCAGATACCGCTGCCCCACCTTCACATTTTTGGCGGAAACCGTCTTGTAAAAAATAGGGTTTTCCATGGCGTAGGCCGCCAGCACCGCCAGATCCCGGGCGGTGGAATAATGACCGGGGCTGTCCAGGCCATTGGGGTTTTCAAAGTGGGTGCCGGTAAGTCCCAGCACCCGCGCCTTGTCGTTCATCAGCTCCGCGAAGCCCTCCACCGTGCCGCCGCAGTAAATGGCCAGCGCCACGGCGGCGTCATTTCCAGAGGACAGCATCAGCCCATACAGCAGCTCCTGTAAGGTCAAGACCTCCCCCTCCCGCAGATACATGGAGGAGCCTTCGATGCCCACCGCCTCCTTGGGGATGCGCATCCGGTCAAGCACGTTGCACTGCTCACAGACAATCAGCGCCGTCATAATCTTGGTGGTGCTGGCGATTAAGCTGCGTGCATCCGGCTGCTTTTCGTAGAGCACCCGGCCGCTGACCGCGTCCAGCACATACGCCTTCTGGGCAGACACCGCCTGAACAGGCAGCGGCAAAAGCACAACGGCGGCCAGCAATGCAGCCGCCGTTGTGGCAAACAGTCGTTTCATGTTCCTCACCCGGGGATAGTCTGCCCAGGTTTGGCAGGATTATTCCAATTACTTTCCTTCCTTTTTCGCGTCCAGGAAGGCGGTGAGCTTTTCCAGGGTGTCGGGCATCATTTCCACGATCCGGTCTGCGGTGGAGTTGGCAGGCTCCGGCACGGACATCATCCGCACATTGCCATCCTTCACAACCAAAAAGCACAGCGGGGTTACCTTCACGCCGCCGCCGGCACCGCCGCCAAAGGGGTTTTCGCCGCCTTTGCTGTTGACAAAATCGGATCCGCCGCCGCCAAAGCCCACGCTGACCTTGGAAACAGGGATAATGGTCACACCGTCGGGGGTGGTGATAGGATCGCCGATAACGGAATTCACATCCACCATCTCACGGATTTTCTGAATGGTTGCTTCCAGCATGTTGGGTAGTTTCTGGTTCATTTTCAGCACCGCCTTTTCGTTTCTTCTGTATTTTCAAGAATTCTTTCAGCGCCCGAAGCCCATAGACCGCCGCCAGGGACAACAGCCGGCCAAAGGTGATGGTCACATCCATTCGGGCTATGACCGTCGGTTCGGAAGCGGCAAAGTCGCATTCCACTTCCACATCCCGTTTTTTGATTTGGAACAAACGCTCCAATTGGGGCATTAGGTTTCCCACCGCCGCCCAGGTTCTGCCGTAATTCACCGCCAGGTCACAGGGATCGGAGGCAGCCAGAATCAACCTTAGATACAGGTTGTCCACCCGAAGCTTTCTGCGGAAAGCCCCCAAAAAGTCCAGCGCAGTCCGAACCAGGGGCAAAAAATCCACCAGAGTGCCGCCTTTTTTCCCAGGCGCCTCCTCCGGTTTCTGCGCGGGCGGCTTTGGGGGCTGCGGCAGGGACTCTTCCGATTCCTCCGGATTGGAGGGGGGATCCGCTTTTGGCGGCTTTTTCTTCTGTTTTTTTCCTCTGGGGAATACCGTCAGCTTCACCGGCCCCAGGATCAGTCGCACCAACAGCCCCCCGGAATCGTACCGAACCCGGACGCCCAGGGGCAGCGCCGCCAGGGCGGCGACCACCGCCAGGACAATCAGCCAGCCCATCAGGTTCCCTCCGCCGCCGGCTGCTCCTGGGGCAGCTCGATGGGCTCGCCAAAGGTGATTTTTTCAATGGGCGGCAGCTCCTCCAGACTGCTTAATCCAAAGGTGCGCAAAAAATCCGGCGTCGTTCGGTACTGGATGGGCCGTCCGGGAACGTTCAGGCGGCCCGCTTCCTCAATCAGCTTTTTGTTCAGCAGCGCCGCCACGGAATAGGCGCTGTCCACGCCTCGAATCTGCTCCACCATGGCTTTCGTAGCAGGCTGATAGTAGGCAATGATGGTCAGCGTTTCCAGCTGAGAGGCGGAAAGCTTGGGCGGCTTTCGGGTTTCCAGCGCCTTGGTTACGAAATCCGCCATTTCACCGGAGGATACCATCTGATAGCCCTTTTCCAGCTTGAGAATCCGGATACCCCGGCGCTGGAAAGCATAGTCATCCATCAGCGCATCCGCGGCCTTTTCCACCTCTGACGGGTCAACCTCCGTAGCAAAGGACAACCGCTGGATATCGATCCGCTCACCAGCGGCAAAGAGAATGGCCTCAATGGCCCGCCGCAGCTGTTCTTCCTCCATCAGGTCATCGCCTTCCTTTCTTCCTCGTCCAGGAGCCGGACATTGGGATTATCGCCGTTGATATCGTCCTCCAGGGTCACCGCGTTGTTTTTGCACAAATCCAAAATGGCAAGAAATGTGGCCACCACCTCGGAGCGGGTTTTATTGCCCCGGAACAGATTTTTCAGCCGCTCCACCCCCCGCAGCAAAAGCTGGCGCAGCACCTCTCCGGTTTTCCGGCCGATGGGATACGGTTCCTTACCCACGATGCCCCGAAAATTGGCGGTGGGCGGCGGCAGCTGCCGGGCGCTGCGCTCGGCAATGGTATCCAAGGCCCGCAGCAGATCCGCCACATCGTGCTGATAGCGGTAGCCCTGCTCCCGGCGCAAAGGCTCCGGGTTTTTGGTAAACAGGCAGCGGCCGATCTCGTTTCGCGGCTCCAGCGCGGTTACGGCCAAACGAATCTGCTCCATGGCCTCCTTACGCTTGCGTTCGACGAGAGACTGGCGCAGCAAGTCCAGCTCGCTCTCCGCCTCCGCTGCCTCCGCGGCGGACAGGAGCATTTTTGTCTTGATCAACATCAAGTGGGAGGCCATGGTGATGAATTCACTGGCCACCTCCATATCCATCCGCTTCATTTCCTCCAGATACGCCAGATACTGCTCCAGAATTGCGGTGATGGACACATCCTGAATCTCGATTTTATTTTTACTCAGCAGTTCAAAAATAACATCCAGCGGGCCTTCAAAATCCTCCAGTGTTTCGCTTCTGGTATGGACGATGCCCTCCAAACGGTATTGCGGTTCTCCCATAACGGCCCTTTCCGATTGACGCGCACTTTACGCAAACTTTCCAATTTAGCAGCTATTATACCATTGATTTTCCCCGGACGCAAGCATTTCGGAAAAATTTACGGTTTCCATCAGAAATTATTGCTTTTTTCGATAGGCTGTGTTATGATAACCACAAGAGATAATTCCTGGAGGGATGAGAAGTGGCAAAACGTAGTCGTAACCGGTATCGGGAAATGGAAAGCCTCATGACCAAGATCATTTTGGGCGATGCACTGGTGTTCGTTCTGTATCTGCTCTGTGCCGGTTTTGGGTGGAGTATTCTAAAGGTCATTACCGCCATTATCGCCATTTTTGGTTCCCTTTTATGCGTCGGCTGGCTGTACTTGACCGGTGAATTTTCCCGCAGACGGAGCCTGTGGATGGTCACGGCGTTTATCTGTATCATCATCTGTGTGGCGGTGTCCCTGCTGCTGAACTACCCCTGCCCCGCGGCGTAACCAAACAGAAAATGGAGACGGTTGGCTAGACCGTCTCCTTTTTTATGGCTGCACCGCATAATGGGGTAAAAGATCCGCCGAAGCCCGCAGTTCCCACCCAGCGGTGTTGCCTTATTGCGTTTCTTTGCTGCAGGCGCTGGCGCAGCCCTTGCAGCCGGAACAGCCGCAGCAGTGTCCCTTCTTCTGATTCCGGCGCAGTCCGGCAAGGATTGCCACCACAATCACGCCCAGCGCCAGCAGCACCAGAATGTCTCCAAAATGCATTCCAATCCATTGAAGCATTGTATAATCTCCTTTTTCCGTATCATACCCCAATCTTCACCAGGGTGTCGGCGTACTTGTTTTTCCGTACCACCAAATAGATAAGCGCGGCCAATACCGCGATGGCTGCCACCGTAAAGACGCTGAAGGTGGCTTCTCCGGTGAAAAGGCCGCCAATCTGATAGAGAATCATGGAAATGGCATAGGCAAAGCCACACATGTAGGCGATGGTCGCCATCGTCCATTTGGTATCGTTCATCTCCCGCTTAATGGTGCCGATGGCCGCAAAGCAGGGAGCGCAGAGGAGATTGAACACCATAAAGCTGTACGCCCGGACAGGGCCGAAATCCGCGGCGATCATGGCCCAGATCTCATCGCCGGTCTCGCTGAGCTCCCCGGCATAGTGGTACAGCGTACCGAAGGTCATTACCACCTGCTCCTTGGCAATCAAGCCCGTCACCGTAGCTACGGCCGCTTTCCAGGCCATGTCTCCCATCCAGCCCAGGGGATAGAAAATCCAGGCAATGGCCTTCCCCAGTCCGGCCAGCAAAGACACATTGTTATCCTCCACCGCCTGGAACACCCCGTCCACAACGCCATAGCTTTGCAGGAACCATAGCACGATGGAGCTGAGCAGCACAATGGTGGCCGCCCGTTTCACAAAATCCCAGCCCCGTTCTCCCGTGGAGCGCAGCACATTCCGGGGAGACGGCAGATGGTAGGCGGGCAGTTCCATGACAAAGGGTGCAGGCTTTCCCGCCAGGGACTTGAATTTCTTCAAAATCACGCCGGAAATCACCACCGCCACCACGCCGATGAAGAACGCGGAGGTGGCAACCAGCGGAGAATTGCCAAACACCGCTCCCGCGAACAGGCCGATGATCGGCATTTTCGCGCCGCAGGGAATGAAGCCCGTGGTCATCACCGTGATCTTCCGATCCCGCTCCTGCTCGATGGTACGGGAGGCCAGAATCCCGGGTACACCGCAGCCTGTGGCTACCAGCATGGGAATGATGGACTTGCCGGACAGGCCGAATTTGCGCAGCAGCCTGTCCATAATGAAGGCTACTCGGGACATATAACCCACATCCTCCAAAATCGCCAGCAGGAAAGACAGCACCAGAATCTGGGGAACAAACCCCAGCACCGCGCCGACGCCTGCCACAATGCCGTCCAGGATCAGACCATACAGCCACCCGCTGACGTGCAGAGCGGTCAGAACCCTGTCCAGCAGACCAGGAACCCACTGGCCAAACAACACATCATTGGCCCAGTCGGTGCCCATGGTACCGATGGAAAAGGGAAAGCTGCCCATGGCAATGGCGTACATGAAGAACATGACACAGGCAAAAATCGGCAGGGCCAGAATCCGGTTTGTCACGATCTGGTCGATTCTGTCGGACAGCTTCATTGCGTGGAGGGAGGCCTTGCGGTTGACCGCTTTCCCCACCACATGGCCGATATAGGTATAGCGCTGGTCGGCAATGATGGATTCCGCGTCATCATCCATTTCCCACTCGCAGTCCTGGATGTGTTTTTCCAAATGGGCCAGTAAAACACTGTCCAGATTCAGTTCTCTGCGTACCCGTTCGTCCCGCTCAAACAGCTTGATGGCGTACCAGCGCAGATAATTGCCATCCACTCTTCCCTCGATGGACTCCTCGATGTGGGCCAGGGCATGCTCCACGCTGCCGTTGAACACATGTGGCCGATCGCCGTGGGTGTGGTTTTTCGCCAACGCCACCGCCTGCTCCGCCGCCTCCTGGCAGCCCAGCTGCTTCAAGGCGCTGATCTCTACACAGGGGCACCCCAGCGCACGGCTCAGCTTGTCCAGATCGATGGTATCCCCGTTTTTCCGAACCAGGTCGATCATGTTCACCGCGACCACCACCGGATGCCCCAGCTCCATCAGCTGGGTCGTCAAGTAGAGGTTCCGCTCGATATTGGTTCCGTCCACAATATTTAAGATGGCATCGGGATGCTCGCTGACTAAGTACCGCCGGGTGACAACCTCCTCCGGAGAATAGGGTGACAGGGAGTAAATGCCGGGCAAGTCCTGGAGGATCACATCCGGATGGCCCTTCAAGGCTCCTTCCTTCTTTTCCACCGTGACCCCGGGCCAGTTACCCACATACTGGTTGGAGCCGGTCAGAATATTGAACAATGTGGTTTTGCCGCAATTGGGATTGCCGGCAAGGGCGATTTTCAAGTACATCGTTTCGATCCTTTCTGATTAGCGTATGCTAACTATTCGACAAAAAAATTATTCGACCTCGATCATTTCCGCGTCCGCCTTCCGCAGGCTCAGCTCATAGCCCCGGACGTTGATCTCCATGGGATCTCCCAGAGGGGCCATCTTCCGGACATAAATCTCCACCCGTTTGGTGATGCCCATATCCATAATTCGCCGCCGCACAGCCCCCTCGCCGTGGAGCTTGATTACGGTAACCGTCTGTCCAACCTTCGCGTCCTTCAGCGTTTTCATCTGCAAACCTCCTATTCCGTTGGTTAGCTATCGCTAACTTATAGAGATAGGATACCACCTTTTTCCTGCTTTGTCAAGGGACTTCGGTCAAAAAATTAGCCGACGCTAACTAATGTCTGCTGAATAAGCCACGTTACGGCTTATTCACGCACCGTTCGGTGCGTAATGCCTGAAAGCCTTGGCTTTCAAGGCGTTTTGCGTTGTTCCGTACGCATTAACTATTTTCTTCCACCATCCGCAGCTTTTCCTCCCGAGACATGGCCTTGATTTTCCGTTCCCGCTTCAAGGCATCCGAATGGCTTCCGCATCGCTCCCGATAGACCAGCGCCAACGGCCCCCTGCCCCGGGTGTACTTGGCGCCCTTGCCGCTGCGGTGAACCTCCAGCCGTTTTTCCACATCGGTGGTAATGCCGGTATAAAGGCTGCCGTCACCGCAGCGCAGAATGTACAGATACCAGCTTGATTCCATGTGTTCCTCCTAAGGAAAAGTTGACAGCAGAAAGTAGAGCTTGGAAGGGTCAAGCCATCGCGCTCCACATTTCCCTGTCAACTTCTTTCAGCGTTTTCGCCCCATGCCCAGCAGCCTGTCCAGCAGGAAAAAGGTCACATTTCCCAGGATCAGCAGAACCGCAAGCATACCAACGCTCATGTCCGACCACTCCTGGGTCAGCTGCTTCAGTCCAAGCAAACGCAGCAGCAGGAAATACAGGAGGCAAACAGAACCGTTGAACAGCAGTCCCTTCCAAAGCCACTTCCCCTTTTTCCTGTCCAGCGCAGGCTTGACAATGGGATAGTATCCCAAAAACACAAATACCCCAGCCGCTTCCTTGTCCGGTGCCAGCAGTACGGACAGCAGTGCCACCGCGCCATACCAGGCCCAGGCGACGCGGCTGCCGCAGGTCTTCAAAACACCTTGCAGCAGCAGCGCGCATAACATGGG
>CAYYGF010000005.1:0-26717 GCA_964471315.1 uncultured Oscillospiraceae bacterium
GAGCAGCTCGCCGTCGTTGGTAAACAGCAGCAGCCCCTCGGTTTCCTTGTCCAGCCGCCCCACAGGCTTGACATCCAGACCCCGATACGCCGGAGGCAGCAGCTCCATCACCGTTTTCTGGGCGGCATCCTCCGTGGCCGTCACAAACCCGGCGGGCTTATTGAGCAGAAGCACCACCCGCCGCCAGCCTCCCAGCCTCTGGCCGTCCAGGGTGACGCACTGGGTCAGAGGATCGATTTTCCGGCCGGGATCCCGCTCCGAAGCACCGTCTACCTGGATTCGGCCTGCCTTGACCAACGCCTTCACTTGACTGCGGGTGCCCGCCCCGCTGTCACACAGGAATTTGTCCAAACGTTCCATGGTTCCTCCGTTCTATCCCATCCGGCGACGGCATAGGCTGTAGCACCTATTTGAATCGGGAGGGATTTGCAATGATGGTTATGACCGCAAAGGTCGATATCAAAAAAGTGATGGTCGCGCTGGCTGCCGCCGCGGCACTGATCCTGGCGCTGATTCTTCTTTTGGGCGGCACAGACACCACCCAAACCGCCGCCCCGGCAGCGGGCAGCAACGATACCCGGGTGGAATTTCTGAAAAGCCTAGGCTGGGACGTGACCACTTCTCCGGTACAGTCCAGCCAGGTCAAAATACCGGAGCAGCCCGACGAGGTTTTCAACCGCTACAATGCCCTGCAAAAGGGGCAGGGCTATGATTTAAGCCAGTATGCCGGGAAAAAAGTCATGCGTTATGTTTATAAGGTCAACAACTATCCAGACGCAACGGAACCGGTGTACGCCACCATTCTGGTCTATAAAAACGAGATCATTGGCGGCGACATTACCAACACCTCCCCCCAGGGCAAAATCCAGAGCCTGCAAGGCGGCCCAGGAACGGGGAGTTGAGGGTTGCACTTTTTTTCCCTATTGTTTATTATCATACCTCCGCTGACGGCATTTGAGAAGATGGAAGGACGGCTTTTTTCCATCTTCTCATTTTTTGTCACAAAAGGGTTGCTATTTTTTGAAAAATTTTGTATTATATGCACATGAACTATCCGTTACAGGGAGGTATGCCCATGTTGGACGTCATCATCATCGGCGCGGGGGTCAGCGGCTGCGCCATTGCCCGGGAGCTGTCCCGGTGGAAAGCGGACATACTGGTGGTGGAGCAGGAGGAGGATGTGTGCTGCGGCACCTCCAAGGCCAATTCCGCCATCGTCCACGCGGGCTTTGACGCGAAAAACGGCTCGCTGATGGCCAGGCTCAACGTCCAGGGCAGCGCCATGATGCCCGCCCTCAGCCGGGAGCTGGATTTTCCCTACTGGCAGATTGGCTCCCTGGTGGTCATGCTGCGGCCAGAGGATCGGCCCAGGCTGAACGCCCTGTATGAAAACGGCGTCAAAAACGGCGTTTCGGGGCTGCGGGTTGTGGAGCGGGAGGAACTAGTTTCCATGGAGCCAAACATTTCCGACGATGCCGTGGCCGCGCTGTACGCCCCCACCGGCGGCATTGTCTGCCCCTTCGGTCTGACCTACGCCCTGGCGGAAAACGCCGCCGCCAATGGGGTTCGGTTCCAATTTGATACCCGGGTGGAAGCTCTGGAGAAGACCTCCTCCGGCTGGCGGCTTGCCACCTCCCGGGGGCAGCTGGAGGCCCGGGTGGTGGTAAACGCCGCGGGCGTCTGGGCGGATACCCTGCATAACCAGGCCTGCCCCAACCCCATCACCATTCAGCCCCGGCGGGGGGACTATTTTCTTCTCGACCACACCGCCGGGAGCCATGTCCGTCATACCGTTTTCCAGCTTCCCGGCCCCCAGGGCAAGGGGGTGCTGGTTTCCCCCACTGTCCACGGCAATCTGATCGTCGGCCCCACCGCCATCGATGTTCCCGATAAGGATTCCACCGCCACCACCCAGATGGGGCTGGATGAGGTGCGCTTCAAGTCCTCCGCCGCGGTGAAAAATCTGCCCCTCCGGCAGACCATCACCAGCTTTGCCGGACTGCGGGCCCATGAATTGGGCCATGATTTTCTCATCCAGGAATCCGCCCCGGGATTTGTAGACTGCGCGGGCATTGCCTCCCCCGGGCTGTCCGCCTCCCCCGCCATCGGCAAAATGGCCGCCGGAATTGTGGCGGGCATTCTGAAGCCGGAACCAAACCCCGGCTTCTGCGCAGCCCGGAAGGGCATACTGGATCCCAGGCAACTGTCCATCGCGGAACGCAATGCCTTGATTCAGCGCAATCCCGCCTACGGCACCGTGATTTGCCGGTGCGAGTCCATCACTGAGGGGGAAATTGTAGACGCCATCCACCGGGTTCCCGGTGCCAGAAGCATCGATGGCGTGAAGCGCCGCACCCGGGCCGGAATGGGCCGGTGCCAGGGCGGCTTCTGCTCTCCCCGGGTGCTGGAAATCCTCGCCCGGGAGCTGGGGCTTTCCCCGGAGGCAATTACCAAATGCGGCGGCGGTTCCCGGCTGATTCTTGGCCGCAATAAGGACACCCTGTAGGAGGAACGCCATGAAACAATACGATCTTGTCATCATCGGCGGCGGCCCTGCCGGATTGGCTGCCGCCGTGGCCGCCCGCCAGGCCGGGATCCGGGACATTCTGATTCTGGAACGGGACAGGGAGCTGGGCGGCATTCTGAACCAATGCATTCACAACGGCTTCGGCCTGCACACCTTCCAGGAGGAGCTGACCGGCCCGGAGTATGCCCAGCGGTTTATCCATCAGGTGCGTGATTTGGAAATTCCCTATAAGCTGGGCACCATGGTTCTGTCTCTGGACAGAGAGAAAACCGTCACCGCCATGAATCCGGAGGATGGCCTGTTCCAGCTACGGCCCAAGGCGGTGATCCTCGCCATGGGCTGCCGGGAGCGGCCCCGGGGGGCGCTGAACATCCCCGGCACCCGTCCCGCTGGGATCTACACCGCCGGTACCGCCCAGCGGCTGGTGAATATGGAAGGGTATCTTCCCGGCCGGGAGTGTGTGATTCTCGGCTCCGGGGACATCGGACTGATTATGGCCCGGAGGATGACCCTGGAGGGCGCCCATGTTCCGGTAGTGGCGGAGCTGATGCCCTACAGCGGCGGACTGAAGCGGAACATTGTCCAGTGCTTGGAGGATTTCGGCATCCCTCTGAAGCTGAGCCATACGGTGGTAGACATCCGGGGCCGGGAACGGCTGGAGGGGGTCACCCTGGCCCGGGTGGAGAACGGCCGTCCCGTACCCGGCACCGAGGAATACTACCCCTGTGACACCCTGCTGCTCAGCTGTGGTCTGATTCCGGAAAACGAGCTGACCCGGGAGGCGGGTGCCGTCATCAACCCCGTAACCAACGGCCCCGCTGTCAACGATGCCCTGGAAACCAGCATTCCCGGAGTATTCGCCGCTGGCAACGTGCTCCATGTCCATGATTTGGTGGACTACGTCTCCCAGGAGGCCGCCGCCGCGGGGCGCAGCGCCGCCCGGTACATACAGCAGGGAGAACAGGCGTCTGAAACGGCGCTGCCCATCCGCTGCTATGGCGGCGTTCGCTACACTGTCCCCTCCGCCATCCGGCCCCAGAGCCTAAGCTCCGGAGATGTCACCATCCGGTTCCGGGTGGACAACGTCTACCAAAACAAGTCCATCGTCCTCCGGGCAGGCAATGGGATTGTGCTGCGCAGAAAGAAAGCGGTGCTGGCCCCGGGAGAAATGGAGACCGTCACCTGGAAGGCCGGGGCTTTGCCGGATTTGGCGGGAATCACCGAAATCTGCGTGGGATTGGAGGAGGCTTAAGATGGAAAAAGCGCGACTGATCTGCATCGGCTGCCCTCTGGGCTGTTCCTTGGAGGCGGAGCTGGAAAACGGCAGCGTGGTGCGGGTATCCGGCAACACCTGCAAAAACGGCGAAAAATACGCCCGCAAGGAGCTGACAAACCCCACCCGGATCGTCACCACCACCGTCCGGGTCACCGGCGGGACAATTCCCGTCGTCTCCGTGAAAACCGCCGCCGACATTCCCAAGGGACAGATTTTCGCCTGTGTCAAGGCGCTGAGAGCGGTGGAGATGCCCGCCCCGGTGGCCATGGGGCAGGTGGTTCTTCCCAACGTATGCGGCACCGGCGTGGATGTGATCGCCACCAAGGCGATAGCAAAACAGGAGCGATAAGGCTGGCACTTCGGTTACACTTGCCGAATGCATCCGCGTCTCAGAAAAAAGCAGGGTCTGTCTCACGAAAGTAAAATTGCACAAATAAAGAAACTGTCATTCCGCGCCAGTGTGCTTAAGTGGCGTGGGAATCCCCCGGTTGAATGGAAACACCATCCGATACGTATCCAAAAAGTTGGGGGATTGCCACACCCATGACATCGGTCACTGGTTCGCAATGACAGTTATTCTTTTCTTTTGTGCAGTTCTACAAAACAGTTTCTTAGTGAGACAGCCCCTTTTCTGCGTTATCCGGCGGGGAAAATCAGTGTGACCTTGAACAGGTCGCCGTCCACCAGCAGCTGCAATTGTCCCTTCTGCAGCTCCATCAAGCTCTTGGCGATGTTCAGCCCCAGGCCGCTGCCCTCGGTGTTCCGGGAATCATCCCCCCGGACGAAGCGCTCCATCAGTTCATCGGCCTCAATGTTCAGCTCGTCCCGGGAGATATTCTTCAGAGAGATAACCACCTTGTCCTCCATCTCCATGAGGTCAATATACAGTCGGGTTCCAGGCATGGCGTATTTCACCGCGTTGCTTAAAAGGTTGCTCAGCACCCGCCAGACCAGCCGCCCGTCGGCCATCATGGCAACGCTTTCCTCGGTGTGGCGGAACACGGGGATGATCTGAGCCTTGTCCAGCTTGTCGGCGAACTCACCCAGGGCCTGGTTCACGGACTCCACCGCGTCCAGTTTGGTCACATCCACCGTCATATTTCCGGTGCTGGCCTTGCTCATTTCCATCAGGTCGTCGATCAGCTTTTTCAGCCGCAGGGACTGCCGGGCCAGAACCTCCAGGTACTGCTCCTGCTCCTCGTCGGTGTGGGGCTTTTGCAGCAGGTCCACATAGTTGATGATGGATGTCAGAGGCGTCTTGATATCGTGGGAGACGTTGGTAATCAGCTCGGTTTTCATCCGCTCGGACTTGAGCTGCTTCTGGGCCGCCACCACGGCAACCCCCGCCAAACCGTTCAAGTCCTCGGCAAAATCCTTGAAGGCTCCCACCATGTGCTTATCATCCACCTGGGTGTCCAGGTCGCCCTTGCTCATGCGTTCGGTGCTTTTCAGCAGTACACCGAAGCAGTGGGCGCCATACAGGATGATGAGCGGAAATACCACCATGCACACCCCCAGCAAGAACTTGGAACCGGTGGCGATGGACAAAAACAGCAGGAACACCATTGCGCAGCCGGTCAGCAGCCACTGCCACATCACGGGCAGCATCCGCAGAAACCGGTGCACCAGATCCTTCAGCCAGCCGCCGAACCGCCTTACCATCTGCCACAGCCAGGCGGCGGCCAGGGTCAGCCACAGCCATACCTTTTTACAGCCCCGTCCCAGAGAGGGGAAGCCCTTCAGCGACAAGAATTTTTCCAGCCAAACCGCGCAGCGGATGGCCAAATGGATGCACCGCCCGCAGATAGAATTGGTGATCCAGTAGCTTCCGGGAGTCTTGACCTGAGCGGCCAAGGCAAAGCCGAAGCCCACCACCAACAGGCAGACAGCGTAGGCAGCGGCAATCGCCGTGGCGCAGCCGGTCTGCAGGCTCTGCTTCAGCAGATAGTAAGCCCCCTGGGTGCCCAGCGCCGCCAGGGCGCAGCCGCCAAGCACCGCCACTCCCAAGTATAGATCCAGGGGCAGCCGGTTCAGTCCGCCCGCCCGGACCTCGTCGCACTTGGGCTTCCGGCCCGCGGCACAGCAAAGGTACACCGCCAGCACGGCAAACAGCAGCAGGCTCACGCCCAGGATTAGGAACAGGTCGTTGCGGAACTGCCGCACGATCTCCAGGACATCATACAGGCAGTCCTCTTCCAGGGCACCCTTCTCCGTGTAGACCTCCACCGTCAACTCCGGCATGGTCAAGTAGACGCACTTAGCCAGCATTTCCTCACCGGACTCGCTGTCGTAATAGCTATACCGGGAAACCTGGTACTGGGAAAGGGGCTTTCCGTCGATGAGCACCGGCTCGGTTTCCGGCGGCTCCGTCTCCGGAATGGTGGGGGCTTGGGTAGGCTCCGGCTCCGTTGCCGGAGGCTCGGTGGGGGCTTCGGTCGTTTCGGGAATGGGTTCCGCCGGTTCCTCATCCTCCGCCTGCTCCGCCGGGACATTCTCACCATCGGGTTCCTCCGCCGGTTCTTCCTGGGGCTCCTCTATCGGTTCTTCCTGGAGCTCCTCTATCGGTTCTTCCTGGGGCTGCTCAGCCGGTTCCTCCTGAGGCTCCTCCGACAGGGGTTGGACATCCTCGGGCGTGTCCGCCTGTTCCGGCTCGCTCAGCTGGGCGTCCTCCCCGTCCTGGGGCTGTTCCGCCACCGTCTCATCCGGAATTTCCGTCTGAACCGTCGTCGACTCCGTCTGAATCTCCTCCGGCCGGGATTCCTCGATCGGCTCGCCAGTTTCCACCTGCTCCACAGGGGTACCGAAGAACACCAGCGCGCCGGCATCGTCCAGCTCCAGTTCCCCGACGCCCGCCGGGTCATGGCGCTCATAGATCACATTGCCGTTCACATCCTGGAGCACCGCGCCGCACACCATGCCGGTCTGCGCCCAGTCCTCGGTGTAGTAGGAACGGTACACCACTGTGCCATCCTGTACGTGGAACGCCGTGCCCAAGCCGGTGTTGCTGAACAGGTAATATAGGACATTGCCGTCCCCGTCCAGGAACTGCACCCCGCCTACCGTGGCCCCCTCCGGGGGGATGGCGTCATAGGGATTCTCCGCATCCGCAGAGGATGTGGTGGGAAGGGAACCGGCGGGCGCGTTCTTGGGACTCGCGCTGACCAGATACAGATACTTTCCGCTGATGGGGAAGGTCAGCATTTCCCCGCCGCTTTCCCCGGTAAGGGTGCCGCCGCTGGTGAGCACGTTTCCTTCGGCATCCTTCAGCGCATAGCCGAAATGCTCCCGCTGAAAGCCAAAATTGTACCAGCCGTATACATATCCGCCATTGTCTGCGATGTAATCGTCCAGCAGCTCCTCCGGGCAGCCGCCCAGGTTCTGGCTGCAATAGTACATGGCGGTGTCCCGTGCCAAGGCCTCCGCCCGGGAGCGGATGACCTCCTCCCGAACCTGGGGCACAGTCTTGTCGTACAGCTCTCCCTCGGTGAGCACCAGGATTCCGGCGGCGCTGCCCACCGCGCCCAGCAGGCAGGCGGCGCACAGAAGTACAGCCAGGAATTTAAAGGCAATGTTGTACTTCATTTTTTCTCCCCCTCCATCTTATAGCCCTGGCCCCAGACCACCTTCAAGTATCTGGGCTCCGAGGGATTGATCTCGATTTTTTCCCGCAGGTGGCGGATATGTACCGCCACGGCCCCCTCGCTGCCCAGGGCCGCCTCCTGCCAGACCGACTCATAGAGCACCTTGGTGGAAAACACCTTGCCGGGATTTGCCATGAGCAAATGCAGTATGGCATATTCCGTGGGGGTCAGCGCCACGGTTTCCCCCTCCACCGTGACGGATTTCGTCCGGTCATCCAGAGTGATGCCGCCGATGGTGATGTTGCCGGAGGACGGCTCCGGGCAGCTGCCCAGACGGGCATAGCGCCGCAGCTGAGAGCGCACCCGGGCCAACACCTCCACGGGGACAAAGGGCTTGGTGATGTAATCGTCCGCGCCCACATTCAGCCCCAGTACCTTATCCTCGGTTTCGGATTTGGCGGTAAGCAAAATAATCGGGGCGTTGGAAAACTCCCGGATCCGGGCGGTGGCGGTGATGCCGTCCATAACCGGCATCATCACATCCAGCAGAATCAGGTGGATGTCGTTGTGCTGGACGATGTCCAGGGCCTCCTTGCCGGTGTAAGCCTCGAACAGGCGGTACCCTTCCGGTGTCAAATAAATCTTCAGCGCGTTGACGATATCCGGCTGATCGTCGCAGATCAGAACGTTATACATAGCCGCAGCCCCTCTTTCTGTCTTTTCTGAAGGTATTATAACACCAAAACCTTTAAGAAGAAAGAGGGGGATTTCTTAAAATGTTATTAACCCACGACTTTACACAGATTTTACATTTCCTTGATAATGGATTTGACCTTTCGACAGTAAAATGAAAGCGATAAATTATGCGCAGAAAGGCGGAAACCTATGGATATCTTCCATTTGCTGACCATGGTAGGCGGACTTAGTCTATTCTTATTCGGCATGAATGTGATGGGGGAAGCGCTGGAACGGCGGGCAGGCTCCGGTCTGCGGCTCTTGCTCGGAAAGCTTACCTCCAGCCGGATGCTGGGCTTTCTCACAGGCCTCGCAGTTACCGCGGTGATTCAGTCCTCCTCCGCCACCACCGTGATGGTGGTTGGCTTCGTCAACTCAGGCCTGCTAACCCTGGGTCAGGCCATCAACGTCATCATGGGCGCCAATGTGGGCACCACCGTCACCAGCTGGATCCTATCCCTGGGGGGCATCGAAAGCAGCAATGCCTTCATCCGCCTGCTGAAACCCAGTTCCTTCACCCCGGTGCTGGCGCTCATCGGCATCATCGACTACATGTTTCTGAAGGACAGCCGGAAGAAGGATACCGGATTGATCCTGCTGGGCTTCGCCACGCTGATGTTCGGCATGGAGACCATGTCCGGCGCGGTGTCCGGGCTGAAGGACGTTTCCGCCTTCCAGCAGCTGTTCCTGCTGTTCACCAACCCGGTGCTGGGCGTACTGGCTGGGGCAGTGCTCACCGCCGTGATTCAGTCCTCCTCCGCCTCGGTGGGCATTTTGCAGGCTCTGTCCTCCACCGGCTCTGTGACCTACGCCGCGGCCGTCCCCATCATCATGGGCCAGAACATCGGCACCTGCGTCACCGCCATGCTGTCCTCGGTGGGCGCCACCAAAAACGCCAAGCGGGCGGCGCTGGTGCATCTGCTGTTTAACATCATCGGCACCCTGGTCTGCCTGGTGCTGTTCCTGGCGGTACGGGCGTTGTTTAACCCCGCCATCTTGGGGGAAAGCGCCACCCATTTCGGCATCGCCATCTGCCACACCGTGTTTAACGTGATCTGCACCGCCCTGTTGCTGCCCTCCGGCAACCTGCTGGAGAAGCTGGTATGCCACCTGGTGCCGGACACCGCCGCCCCCGAGGCCAACGCCGAACTGGACGAGCGCCTGTTCGCCACCCCCTCCATTGCTCTGGAGCGCTGCCGTGCTCTGACCGGAGAGATGGCGGATGTAGCCGCCCAGGCTCTGCGGGACGGAGCCGCCTCCATCCTCCGCTACTCCCCGGATCTGGCAAAGTCCGTCCGGGAGGAGGAAAACCGCACCGACCACTACGAGGACATTCTGGGCACCTATCTGGTGCGGCTCAGCGAGCTGAAGATCAGCACCGCCGACAGTGCGGAGGCAGCCATGCTGTTAAAGGCGCTGAACGATTTTGAACGCATCGGCGACCACGCGCTGAATCTGGTGGAGTCCGCCGAGGAGCTGGAAAACAAGCAGCTGGCTCTTTCCGATGCCGCCCGTCAGGAGCTGATGGTGCTCATCCGGGCAGTGGAGGAGATCATCGATCTGTCCTTCCAGTCCTTCCTCACCAACGATCTGGAAAAGGCCCGGAAGGTAGAGCCGCTGGAGCAGGTGATCGACGATCTGAAGGAGAAGCTGCGGCTGCACCACATTCTGCGCATGCAGCAGGGGGCCTGCGGCATCGAAACCGGCTTTGTCTGGTCGGACGTGCTCACCGCTCTGGAGCGGGTGGGCGACCACTGCTCCAACATCGCCGGCTGCGTCATTGACACCGCCCGCCACGACTGGAACACCCATGAGGCACTCCGTTCCGTCCGGCTGGATAATGAGCAGTTCGGAGAGGAATACAAGGCCTACGCCGCCAAATACAGCCTCAATGCCCCGATGGAGCCGTTGAAAGCTGACATTTGACATCTGTTTATACAAAAAATATCATCGCCACGCCTATCCATCGGCGTGGCGATTCGTTTCTTTCTACACGGTTTATTCCTACTTAATCGCCCCGGCGCTGTTCAGCACCAGGGTGCTATACAGGAACAGCACGTCCTGGCCGTGGAAGTCCAGCAGTTGGCCCAGCAGCTCCGGCTGGAGGTAGCGGATATCCACCAGCGTTACCCGGGCATACCCCTGCACCAACAGCGGCGCTAAAGAGCTGCCGAAGGAATCCCGGAAGACGATCAGCTCCCGATCAGAATCGGCGGCGGGGTTCTCGATGGTCAGAAGCGCCCGGGCGCCGGACAGGTACACATCGTACAGATCCGGGCTGTCCAGCTTGCTCAGATCGTAAATGCTCCCGGTTTTTCCCGTCTCGTAGTCGAACACCCTGCACCCCGCCAGAAGGTCGCTTTCCAGCAGATACAGCGTCTCCGGCTCCATGGGCAGGGCCGCCTGGCCATAGTAGACCCCATAGAAGGGCCGCTCCACCGGGGTCAAAGTGTAGTCCTCCGGCTTGGGAGACGCCACCCCCAGCGCCTGGCAGAGTCTGTCCGCCGTGGACAGCAGCTTCTCTTGACGCCAATGGGTGTCGGTGCGGTAGTAGTCCCCGATGGACAGGGTGTCCGTCAAATCCACATACGCCGCCCAGGGCGCGCCCTGGCGCAGCTGGTCAAACAGGGCTTCATAGTCCATGGTCAGCTGGCCGCTTTCCGCCGCCAGATAGAACCCCTTGTCCGGCACCGCCGCCAGAAATACCCGGCTGTCCGTCAGATAATGCTCATAAATCCATTGAAACCGCTTCAAGGCGTGGGCCACCGCCTGCGGCTTTCGGGGGTATTCCTGCTTGGCGGCGTAGCCCTGGGAGAGATAAATGCCGTTGTTGTCCCTCTGGCCCAGGCAATCAAGGTGAAACACCGCCTTGAGCCGCCGGAACCCCTCCCGCAGGGGAAACTGATCCAGCGTGTATTTTTCGAAATCCTTCATAAAACTGCCGTTTTCCAGGGCCTGTACGCTGAGGGACGGCATCTGCGCCAGGGGACGGCGCTCGGACAGGGAGCGTTCCTTTGCCGGAGAAAGCCAGGCCGCCGCCGTCAGCGCCGCCCAGAGCAGCAGCACCGGAACGGTCAAAACATGTCGTTTCATATTTCCACCTCCCTCAGAACCGGAAATACAGGAAGGGACTAAAGGAGCCATCCACCAGGTAGGCCGTACACACCAGCAGCAGCCCCGCCATGACTAGTGCCTCCAGCACCGGTTCAAAGCGGGTATTTGCCAGACGGGCCGCCCCATGTTTCACCAACGGCGTCGCCCCCGCCACGCCAAGGGCAAACAGCAGGGCATTGCTTTTTAGATAGTAAAGTGTCGGCTGGGTAATCAGCGGCAGTCCTCCCAGCCCGAACAGGCCGGCAAAGTCCCGACCCGCCTGGTTTACGCTCTCTGCGTTAAACAGCACGAAGCTCAGCAGCACCGCCAGCAGCACATAGCCGTGGCGCAGAGCGTCCGGCAGCCGCTGCAAGCCCGGAATCCATTTTTCCGCCAGCAGCAGCACTGCAAACATAAGTCCCCACAGCACAAAATTCCAGGCCGCCCCATGCCACAGTCCCGTGAGCATCCACACCACCAGGATGTTGCCTACCCACCGAACCCGGCTGACCCGGTTGCCCCCCAGGGGAATGTAGACATAATCCCGGAACCAGCTGCCCAGACTGATATGCCAGCGCCGCCAGAATTCCGTAACGCTTTTGGACAGGTAGGGGTATTGGAAATTCTCCGGGAAATGGAACCCAAAAATCCGCCCCAGGCCGATGGCCATGTCGGAATACCCAGAAAAATCAAAGTAAATATTGAGGCTGAAGGCCACCGCGTACATCCAGTAAAACAACAGCGACGGCTCGCTGCTTTCCCGGAACAGCTTGATAAGCAGGGCGAAGTTGTCCGCCAGAATCACCTTTTTTCCCAGCCCCACCAGAAAGCGGCGCAGACCCAGGGAAATGTCCTCCCAGCTATGGCTGCGGCTTTCCAGCTCCCGGGCGATGTCCCGATAGCGGACAATCGGCCCCGCGATCAGCTGGGGAAACAGTGCCACGTAGGCACCGAAGCGGATGAGGTTTTTCTGAGGCGGCACGCTGCCCCGGTAGACATCCACCGTATAGCTTAAGCACTGGAAGGTATAGAAGCTGATGCCCACCGGCAGGGCCAGCTTCAGCAGGGGCAGACTCAGCCCGGTAACAGCGCTGACGCTGCCAATGAAAAAATCCGCGTACTTGAATACCCCCAGCAGCCCCAGCCCAACGGCAGCGGACAGCCCCAGCCAGAGCTTCTTCCACCCCAGTCCAACCGCCCGGCCGATGGCCAGGCCGCACAGGTAGAAAACCAGAATGGTGATCACCATCAGTCCCAGCAGCCGCGGCTCCCCCCAGCCGTAAAAAACCAGGCTGGCCAACAGCAGCACGGCGTTTTTTCCCCGGTTTGGGGTCAGAAAATACACCGCCAGCACAGCCGGCAGGAAGTAGTACAACAAGGGGATGCTTGAAAAGACCATACGTCCACCTCATCCGAAACAATGGCAGCGACTTCCGCCGCTGCCATTTTTGTTTATTCCAACACACAATCCAGTTCGCCGCCCACAACCTTCTGGAAGGCGTCCACAAAGGACTGGGCGGTCATCTCGTTGGCAGAGCTGACCATAATGAGCATCACCACGTCACCCCGGCCTGCCACCAGCAGGTCGTCTGCCTCCACGCAGATCCACTTCCGGGGGTCAACGCCCGCTTTCATGCCCTCGGCCACGGCCTTGGCATCCTCGCCGGGGGCCACCCGCACCATCACCATCGAGAAGGCAATGGAGCCAATCATCGGCTCATAGGCAGCGGCCTCGGTCAGCTTGCCGGCGTCCTCCAGGCCGGTGTAGCTTTTCACCGCCCAGGCTCCGTCCTCACTGGTATCGGTCAGGTCAATGGGGATCACGCCGCCCATGAATTCCACGGGCCGCTGGGCAATCACTTGATTCAGCAGCTCCTCCATGGTACCCTCCACGCTGACCGCGGGAGCAGTGGTTTCCTCCGCCTTCTTACCGCCGCAAGCGGTGAACAGGGAAACCGCCATGGCCAGAACCAACAGAATCGACAACAGTTTCTTCATTTACATATCCTCCGAAAAATGCTTAGTCCGTCTTCGCTTACAATAAATATGCCCGCAATACAGCAGGAGCATACCTGTCAGCATGCCGCAGCTGTCGATGGCCACATCCTTCAAGCTGGACACCCGGCCGGGGACGAAGCGCTGGATGGTTTCGTCCACGCAGGCGGCGGCCACGCCCAGGGCGATGGGCCAGGTTTTCTTTTTCCGCAGCATACCAAACAGCCAGCCCAGGCACATGCCCAGCAGGCCAAATTCCGTGAAATGGGCCATTTTCCGCAGCAGCCCGCCCCCGGGCAGACCATCGTCCTCCCCGGGCATCAACTGCTCCAGGAACGCCTTCACCCAGTCGCTGAAGGCCCCGGAAACCTCCCCGGGCATCAAGGAATTGCCCCAGATGAAGGCCAGATTGCACACCAGCAGCACACAGCACAGCCGGATACGCTTGTCCGAACGGATCATGCCAACACTCCCAAATGCTCCAACAAAATCTTCACGCCCAGCAGAATCAGAATGACACCGCCGGCGATCTGTGCCCGCTTTTCATAGCGGCTGCCGAACACATTGCCGATTTTCACGCCGACGGCGGACAGGGCGCAGGTGCACACGCCGATCAGCACCGCCGCCGTCAGAATGTTCACGTCTCCCGCCATGGCCAGGGAAATGCCCACGGCCAAAGCGTCGATGGAGGTGGCTACCGCCATGACGAACATGGTCTTCACCGACAGATCCGCGCACCCGCAGTCCCCACCGCAGCTCTCCTCCTGCTTTTCCAGGGCCTCCTTCAGCATGTTGATGCCGATGACCGCCAGCAGGAAAAAGGCCACCCAATGATCAAAGGACGAGATGGCTCCGGCAAACATGGCACCCAAAAAGAAGCCGATCACCGGCATCAGCGCCTGAAAGCCGCCGAACCAGACGCCGCAGGTCAACTCCGCTTTTAAGGTTGCCTTCTTCATGGCCAGGCCCTTGCACACGGACACCGCGAAGGCGTCCATACTCAGCCCAACCGCCAGCAGCAGCAATTCTACAAAACCCATAAAAAACAACCTCCGTACACAATCAGAATTCTGACCAGCACAGAAGCCTTGGAAAGAAGAGACTGAGCCGGTCCGCAAAAGTCTCGTCATTTTAGGCTGAACCGGGGTTACCCCAGCATGTCGATCCAGTCCCGCGTTCCGCGCCGACTACTCCCTCTTCGGTTGGGATTATAACAGGATTTCCCCGGTTAGTCAAGTCAAACCGGGGAAATACACAGTTTATTTACAATATTTCTTCCAGATTGTTCCTAAAAAGCGGTTTTGTTAACCCAGCAGCGCCAAAGCCCACTGGGTCAGCAGCACCGCCGCGCTGCTGCTCAAAGCCACCACGATCAGACTCTTGCCCCGATAGGCCAGCACCACCGCCACGATCAGCGCCGCCGCGCCGCTGAGCAGCGACGACGTGCTGCTCAGGATTGCCGGGAAGGTCATAGCCGTTAGGCAGCAGTAGGGCACATAATACAAAAACGAGCGCAGAAACCGGCTTTTGATGGGCTTGCGGAAAATGGTCATGGGCAGCACCCGGATGAGGTAGGTGGTAAAAGCCATGGCAAAAATATAGAGATAGATACTCATTGCGCCGCCTCCTCTTTTTCATTTACCGGGAACAGCGCCGCACAGATGGCAGCCGCCGCCACGGTGCAGATTACAATGGCAAGGCCCGCGGAGATTTTCGCCAGCGCGGGCACCCAGGTGAACAGGCTGCTCAGCACCAGTGACAGCGCCACCGCCGCCAGAATCCGCCGTTCCTGCTTGGCAGGGGGCACCACAATGGCGATGAACATGCCATAGAGCATCACCCCCAGGGCTGTCCGAATGGACTCCGGCAGCACCGAACCGGCCAGGGCGCCGCAAAGGGTACCCCCTGTCCAGCCCAAAATCGGCAGGGTGCCCAGCCCCAGCAAAAAGGGTACCGTCAGCGGCTCCTGCCTGGCCATCGCCAGGGCAAAAATTTCGTCGGTGTTAAAAAACGCGATGAGCAGCCGGGGCAAGAAGCCAATCCGCTGCCCCATCCGCTGGCTCAGCGCCAGACTCATCAGCGCGTAGCGGCTGTTGATAATCAACTGGGTCAGCACCAGTTCCCACAGTCCCGCCGCCGCCACAATGACGGTCAGCCCAGCGAACTGTCCGGCGCTGGTCAGATTGGTCAGCGAGATCAAAGTGGCATCCAGCGCCCGCAGTCCCTGGCTCACCGCCATGGCCCCAAAGCCGAAGCTCACCGAAAAATAGCCCATTCCCACAGGCAGGCCCCGGCTGACTCCCGCCCGATATTCCCGAAAATTCATAGTATTCTTCCGTTCCAAAATCAAATTTCCGCATATTTCGCGGGTAATGATTTATTATAGCGAATGCAGCCCGGGAAATCAACTGCCAAACCGCAAAAAACGGATCTACCTACCCACAGATTCCGCTTGCCAGTACAAAGCGGAAGACGCCGCTTCTTTCCGGCTTCTTCCGCTCTGTGATAAACTGGATTATTTGTGATACCGCAGGGAACAGACCTCGTCACCCTTGGCGATGCACTTGGGCAGATCCAGCACCGCGCCGTAACACTGCCCGATGCCATGGTCGCCGCACATGGCAATGTCGCACAGCGTGGCGATCTGCTCGTCGGTACACCCGGCCTTCTGCCAGGCCTTCACCAGGGGACAGTAGTGGAAATCGATGGACAGCTTGTCGTCGGTGCTTTCCAGCACATCCATCTCAAAAACCAGCTGGGCGGGCTTGGTAAACAGGGTCTTGCGCAGGCCCTTCAAGCTGTCGGTGCCGCCTTTTTTCACCAGCTCCGCCCCCTGGGACAGCCCACAGCGGCGAACCGCCGGCTCACCCACAGCCCGCCAATCCAGGCCCTGCTTGCCAGCCTCGTCGCACAGCAGGTACAGCCAGTGGGCCCGGTGCTCCAGTTGGGCACGGATGGCCTGCAGGACGCTGTTTTTGTATTTCGGTTCGTTCTTTACAATGCTCATCGTATGTTCCTCTTTTCGTTATTCCGGCTGGATCCCTTGATATTCCATCAGCTCCAGCACCTTTTGTCCTCTTTCCGTCAGCGCCATGCTGCCCCGGATGGGGTAGGCAGCGTAGGCAGTCTCCATCCCTGCCAATGGCTTGTCGTAATCCAGGGAGATCAGCCCCTTCTTTTCCAGCGCCTGCAGCACCATGCTCATTTGCTCCCGGTCGCCGGATTCCAGATACACCGGGGTCAAGTCCCCCATCTGCCGGGCCACCGGCAGGAAGGGAATCTGTCCCAGCTCCCGCAGCAGTCCGATCTCCAGCTCCGTCAGCACCAGCTCCCGGGCACACCCGGCACAGCCGCCGCAGTTTCCGTTGCATGCACCCATAGACATCCTCCTTGTTTCCTTTTCCGCATCATACCAGACCCGGCCCCAAATGTCAAATCATCACCGAATTGCCTATTGCATCCCAACGGGAATTAGGATATACTAAAGAGTAGAACATCATGCAAAGGAGTGGATTTCATGTCCGAGATTACCATTACAAAAGACAATTTTGACGCGCTGGTGATGCACAGCAATAAGCCCGTGCTTCTGGATTTCTGGGCTACCTGGTGCGGCCCCTGCCGGATGGTGGCGCCCATTGTGGCGGAAATTGCCCAGGAGCGGGAGGACGTTCTGGTGGGCAAGGTCAACGTGGACGAGGAACTGGAGCTTGCCATGCAATTCGGCATCACCAGCATCCCCACCCTGGTGCTGCTGCAAAACGGCCAGGTGATGGACAAGCTGATCGGCTACCGGCCCAAAGCGGAAATCGAAAGACTGCTGGATGTCTAAAAACCGGGCGGCGTAATACGCCGCCCATTCTCTGCCGAAAAGGAATTCGGTCACGCCTTGCCGCAATGGCGCTTGATGGCCTGGAAGGATTCGTCGGAGATGGCGTGCTCCATCTTACAGGCATCGGCCACGGCCACCTCCTCCTGCACCCCCAGCTGCATCAGTACCCGGGACAGCAGGGTATGGCGCTCATAAATCATCTCCGCGTAAGCCCGGCCCGTGTCCGTCAATTGGATGGCGCCGTCCTTGTCCGTCTGGATATACCCGCCCTTGCGCAGAATGCCCATGGCCCGGGACACACTGGGCTTGGAATAGCCCAGGTACTCCCCCACATCGATGGCCCGGACAAAGCCGCTGCGCTCGGACAATACCAGTATGGCCTCCAGATACATTTCGCCGGATTCATGAACATCCATGACGGCCCCTCCTTATTCTATCTGTTTTTACTAGCATACCACACTCCCGGCGCAATTGCAAGGAAAACCCGGAACCGGGATTGGATCATCCCTTCTGAAGGAGACACGCTATGAACCTTTTTATGTCCGGTCTGGACTACCGCCACGCCGCCCTGGATATCCGGGAAAAGCTGGCCTTTTCCCCCGACCAGGTGCGCTCCCTACTGGTCTGGCTGCGCTGTCAGCCAGGGGTGGAGGGCTGTGTGCTGCTGTCCACCTGCAACCGGACGGAGCTATACCTCACCGGTTCCCCGGAAACCCCTTGGCGGCTGCTGTGCCGGGGGGCGAGGGTGGCGGAAGCATCCATGGACGGCTGCTTCACCACCCGCTGCGGCCCGGACGCCGCCCGGCATTTGCTGGAGGTTGCCTGCGGGCTGCGCTCCCAGATTCTGGGAGAAGCCCAGATCATCACCCAGGTGCGTCGGGCCATGGAGCTGGCCCAGCAGGCGCAAACCGCAGATGCTACCTTGTCCGCCCTGTTCCGCGCCGCCGTCACCGCCGGAAAGCGGGCCAGATCAGAGGTCACCCTCACCCGGGACGCCCCCTCCATCGGCAGCCGGTGCCGGGACATCCTGACCCGGGAACTGGGAGCACTGGAAAACCGGAGGATCCTGGTGATTGGAAACGGCCAGATGGGACAGCTGGCCGCATCCGTGCTGCGTCAGTCCGGCGCGGCGGTTTGGGTTACCCTGCGGGCCTACCGCCACGGACAGACTCCCGTCCCCCCAGGCTGCACCCCCGTGGCCTACGAAGACCGGTTGGCCGCGCTGGATGGGATGGATGCCCTGGTCAGCGCCACCGCCAGCCCCCACTATACCTTGACGGCTGCCCAGCTGGAAACCCTCTCCCACCCGCCCAGGGTGGCTGTGGATTTGGCGGTGCCCCGGGACATCGACCCGGCCTGCGCCGGGACTGTGCCCGTTTACGACATGGACGCGCTGGGTCTGGAAGGCCCCGGCGCTCCCGGGGAAATCGCCGCCATGGAGGAAATTGTCCGGGAGGAGCTGGATAAATTCACCCAATGGAAGCGGCGGCAGTCCCTGCCCCAGCGGCCGCCCCGGTTCCCCCTGTTCGTAGACTTAAGCGGAAAAAAGGTAGTACTGGTGGGCGGGGGCACCATCGCTGCCCGGCGCATCGGGACGCTGCGGCTGTTTGGCTGCCGGATTACGGTGATTTCCCCGGAGCTGTCCTGCAGCAGCGAGGGGCTAAACTGGCAAAATCGGCCCTACCGCCACGGCGACCTGGAAGGGGCGTACCTCGCCATCGCCGCCACCAGCGACCGGCAGGTCAACCGCCAGGTGGGGCTGGATGCCCATGCACTGGGCATCCCCGTGTCCGTGGCGGACTGCGAGGCCGAATGCAGCTTTTACTTCCCCGCGGTCTGCACCGGAGGGGATCTCATCGCGGGGGTGGTGTCCACCGGAAAGGATCACCACAAAACCGCCCGGGCGGCGAAGGCCATTCGCCATGTATTGGAGGAACTGCCATGACCATCCGCATCGGAAGCCGGGACAGCCGGCTGGCCGTGATTCAAAGTGAGCTGGTGATCCAGGGCATCCGCGCCGCTGTGCCGGAAGCGGACATCACCCTCGTCACCATGAAAACCACCGGAGACAAAATCTTGGACAGAACCCTGGAGCAGATCGGCGGCAAAGGTCTGTTCGTCCGGGAACTGGATCAAGCTCTCCGGGAGGGGCGGGTGGATTTTACCGTCCACTCACTGAAGGATATGCCCATGGAACTGCCCCCGGAGCTGCCCATCGCGGCGCTGTCCCGGCGGGAGGATCCCCGGGACGTGCTGGTGCTGCCGGAGGGCGTCCGGGAGTTGACGCCGGGAAAGCCCATCGGCTGCGCCTCCCGGCGGCGGCAATTGCAGCTGAAGGCCCTGTTCCCCGGGATGGAGACCGCCCCCGTCCGGGGCAACGTGCAGACCCGGCTGGCCAAGCTGGATCGGGGGGAATTTTCCGCCCTGGTGCTGGCGGCGGCGGGGCTGAAGCGGCTGGGGCTGGCCCACCGGATCAGCCGCTGGTTCTCCCCGGAGGAGCTGCTCCCCGCGGCGGGCCAGGGCATTCTGGCGGTGCAGACTCGACTGGGCACGGACATCGGATGTCTGGCCCTGGTACACGACGAGGATGCCGCCTGCTGCGCGCTGGCGGAGCGATCCTTCGTCCGGGCCTTGGGAGGCGGCTGCACCTCTCCAGTGGCGGCCTACGCCGAGACGGCAGGAGAAGAATTGACATTGACCGGGCTGTATGTCAGCCCGGATGAGACACTGACCCGCAAGGGCAACATCACCGGCAGCCGTGCCGATGCCGAGGCACTGGGCCGGGCACTGGCGGAGGAATTATCCCATGGAACATAATGGCAATGTGATTCTGGTTGGAGCAGGCCCCGGCGACCCGGGGCTTCTGACCCAAAAGGGCCGGGAGGCTCTGGAGCACGCCCAGGTGGTGGTCTACGACCGGCTGGTGGGGCCGGAAATTCTGGCCCTTATTCCCGAAAACGCGGAAAAAATCGATGTGGGCAAGCAGGCCAGCCGCCACATCGTCCCCCAGGCGCAGATCAACCGCATCCTCCTGGAAAACGCCCTGGCCGGAAAACGGGTGGTGCGCCTCAAAGGCGGCGACCCCTTCCTCTTTGGCCGGGGCGGGGAGGAATTGGAGCTGCTGGCCCAAAACGGCGTGCCCTTCCAGGTAGTGCCGGGCGTGACCTCGGCTCTGGCGGTGCCCGCCTATGCCGGGATCCCCGTAACCCACCGGGACTACTGCTCCAGCGTCCACATCATCACCGGCCACGCCCGGGCAGGCGCGCCGCTACGCATTGATTTTGAAGCGCTGTGCCGCGCCGGAGGGACGCTGGTGTTTCTCATGGGGGTGAGCACCCTGCCGCTGATCTGCCACGGATTGCAGGCAGCGGGAATGTCCCCCGAAACCCCTGCCGCCGTGATTGAAAGGGGCACCCTGCCCCGGCAGCGGAAGGTGGTCTCCACCCTGGAAAACCTGCCTCAGGCGGCGGAGACTGCCCAGGTGGAAAGCCCCGCTGTGATTGTTGTCGGGGCGGTGTGCGGTCTGTCGGATTCCTTCGATTGGTTCGACCGCCTCCCCCTCAAGGGCAAGACCATTGTGGTCACCCGTCCCGCCGACCGCAGCGGCACCCTATGTGAAAAGCTCCGGGCGCTGGGGGGAACCGTCATCCCCTATCCCTGCATCCGCACAGTGCCCCGGGAGGACAACCCCGCCCTGGACGCGGCCATCCGCGGCCTTTCCCAATACCGATGCCTGGTGTTTACCAGCCCCGCCGGGCCGGAGCTGTTCTTCCGGCGGCTGTTCGCCCTGGGGCTGGATGCCCGGGCGCTGGCGGGGGCAACTCTGGCAGCCATCGGCCCGAAAACCGCCGCCGCTCTGACACCCTTCGGCCTGCGGGCGGATGTGGTGCCGGAAATCTACGACTCTGACCACCTGGCCCAGGCCCTGGCCCGTATTCCGGGGCCGGTGCTGCTGTGCCGGGCCAGCCAGGGCAGCGACGCCCTGCCGGCGCTGTTCCACCGGGAGGGCATTCCCTTCCGGGATGTGGCGCTGTACGATACGGGCTATACCGCCCCCAACAGTGACGCCATCCGGGCGCTGCTGCGCGAGCCGCTGCTGGTGACCTTCACCAGCGCCTCCACCGTCCGGGGCTTCGCGGAAAGCCTGCCCGGCGAGGACTTTTCCCGGTTGCTGGGCTGCTGCATCGGCCCCCAGACCGCCCGGGAGGCGGAAAAATACGGCATCGCCGTCACCATGGCCCAGGAGGCCACGGTGGAATCTCTGATAGAATGCGTCAAAGGAGCGTAACGATATGGAACTTGTAAACCGCCCCCGCAGGCTGCGTACCTGTGACAATCTGCGCCGGATGGTGCGGGAAACCCGGGTATCCCCGGACAGTCTGGTGTATCCCCTGTTTCTGGTAGAGGGGGAGCATATCCGGGAACCCATCCCCTCTCTGGAGGGCCAATGGCGCTGCTCCCCCGACCGGATCGGGGAGGAAATCGCCGCCTGTATGGCCGCCGGTGTCCGCCGGGTGCTGCTCTTTGGTATTCCCGCCCACAAGGACGCCTGCGGCTCCTCCGCCTGGGATGCCAACGGCGTTGTCCAGCAGGGCATCCGCGCCATCAAGGCTGCTTATCCCGAGTGCTATGTGATCACCGATGTGTGCATGTGCGAGTACACCGACCACGGCCACTGCGGCATTGTCCATGGTCATACCGTGGACAATGACAAAACCCTGGCGGTTCTGTGCAAAACCGCCCTGTCCCACGTCCAGGCAGGAGCGGATATGGTGGCCCCCTCGGATATGATGGATGGCCGGGTTGCCGCCATTCGGAAAATCCTGGATGAAAACGGCTACGAAAACACCCCTATTATGTCCTATTCCGCCAAGTACGCCTCCGCCTTCTACGGCCCCTTCCGGGACGCCGCCGGCTCCGCCCCCGCCTTTGGCGACCGCCGGGGCTACCAGATGGATCCCCACAACCGGAAGGAAGCCCTGAAGGAGTGCGCCCTGGATGTTCAGGAGGGAGCGGACATCCTCATGGTCAAGCCTGCCCTGAGTTACCTGGATATTATCCGTGAGTGTGCCGACCGCTTCGACCTGCCCCTGGCGGCTTACTCCGTCAGCGGGGAATACGCCATGATCAAAGCGGCGGGCAAGGCCGGACTGATTGACGAGTACCGGGTCATGTGCGAAAGCGCCCTGTCCGTCTACCGTGCCGGGGCGGATATCCTCATCACCTATTTCGCCAAAGAACTGGCCCAGGCCATGGGGAAGGGGGATCTGGGCTGATGACAAAGTCGGAACAGCTTTTTGCGCAAGCCCAGCAATTCCTCCCCGGCGGGGTAAATTCCCCGGTGCGGGCCTGCCAGGCGGTAGGCACCTATCCCCGGTTTCTGGAGCGGGGGCAGGGCGGCCATGTCTGGGATGTGGACGGCAGGGAATACATTGATCTCATCGGCTCCTGGGGACCGCTGATTCTGGGACATTGCCACGAGGCAGTGGAGCAGGCGGTGCAGGCGGCCATGAAAAGGGGCTTAAGCTTCGGCGCGCCCACAGCGGCGGAGGTGGAGATGGCCCGGCTGGTGTGCCGGATGACCGGCATCGAAATGGTGCGCATGGTCAACTCCGGCACCGAGGCGGTGATGTCCGCCCTGCGGCTGGCCCGGGGCGCCACGGGCAGGAGCAAAATCATCAAATTCGCAGGCTGCTATCACGGTCACTGCGACGCCATGCTGGTAAAGGCCGGCTCAGGCGCCCTCACCGGCGGCGCGCCGGATTCCGCGGGCGTTCCCACCGAGATTGCCGGAGACACCCTCACCGCCTCTTATAACGACTTAGCCAGCGTGGAAGCCCTGCTGCTGGCCAATCCCGGCCAGGTAGCTGCCGTCATCGTGGAACCGGTGGCCGCCAACATGGGCGTGGTGCCGCCCCAGCCCGGCTTTTTGCAGGGCTTGCGGCAGCTGTGCGACCGCCACGGCAGTTTGTTGATTTTTGACGAGGTCATCACCGGCTTCCGTCTGGCCCCCGGGGGCGCCCAGGAGTATTTCGGCGTCCGGGCAGATCTGGTGACCTACGGCAAAATCATCGGCGGCGGCATGCCCGTGGGTGCCTACGGCGGCAGCCGCAGGCTGATGGAGCTGGTGGCCCCCCTCGGCCCAGTGTACCAGGCGGGCACGCTGTCCGGCAACCCGGTGGCCATGGCCGCGGGTCTAGCTCAGCTGGAAATTCTCAACGCCGCACCGGAAATCTACGAAAATCTGGAGCGCAAGGGCGCGGCTTTGCAGGCAGGACTGGAGCAGTCCCTGTCCAGTGTACCCGTCCAGGTCAACCGGGTCGGCTCTTTGCTGACGGTGTTCTTTACCGATCAACCGGTCACGCTCTACAGCCAGGCCCGCGGCTCCGACCGGAAACGATTCAGCCGCTGGTACAACGGTCTGCTGGCCCAGGGCATTTATGCCGCCCCCAGCCAGTTCGAGGCCATGTTCCTGTGCGACGCCCACACGGATGAGGATATCCAGCAGATTCTCCGCGCCGCCGACGCCATTTCCCCCATGTTGTAATTGGATAATTTGGCTAAAAATGGCAGTGTTTCCTCCCCAGCTTCTTGACAGGCCCGTCAATTTCCGCTATACTGAATTCATATGAGAATGGCTGGAAACGGAAAGAAAACGAAACAGATGCTCTCAACATTTTAAGGAGGAACCATCATGGATTACAGTGCATTGATTCAAAACAGAAAGTCCGTCCGTGCCTTTTCGGACAAGCAGATTCCCACCTCCGTCCAGATCGAGCTGGAGGCCTACTACCAGAACGCCTGCCCCCGTCTGGTGCCCGAGATTCAGACCGAGTTGTGCGTCTTCGGCGATGACACCAAGCAGGCGCTGGAGGGTGCCGCGGGCTACAACCAGTTCCTGGTCGGCGCGCCCCACTATCTGGTGCTACTGTCCGGCAAACACCCGCTGGCGGAAATCAACGCCGGGTACATTATGGAGGATTTGGTGCTGAAGCTGCTGGATATGGATTTGGGCAGCTGCTGGCTCACCTTCACCGACAGCGCGCAGGTTAAGAAAGCGCTGGGCATCGCCTCGGAACTGGATGTGGCGGCTATCGTGGCCTTCGGCTATGGTCTGAAGGCGAAAAAGCGCCTGCGCATCAACATTCTGAGCATGTCCAACGTGGACATCAGCGCCAAGCGGCACTACTTCGATCCCAAGCGCAGCGTCAGCGACATGGTGTATCTGGACACCTGGGGTAACAGTGAAAAGCTGGATGAATACATCGGCTTCTTTGACGATATGCTCTGGGAGGCCTTCTATGCCGCCTCTCTGGCGCCCAGCTACTTGAACCGCCAGGCCTACGGCTTTGTGATTCATGAGGGCAGCATCACCCTGGTCAGCCGTCCCGATGCCTACAACACCGAAATCGATGGTGCGCTGAGCCTGGGCGTCGTGCTTCAGCACTTCACCAGCGTGGCCTCCGCCTGGGCCGGCAAGCTTTCCTGGCGCTTCGGCAGCCAGGCCACTCCGCTGCCTCTGCCCGAGGGCTTCTCCGTGGTGGCATCGTGCACCCTGTAATCCAAGTTTCCGCTTTTGGGGGATGCCTCGTTTGAGGCATCCCCCTAATTTTGTTATAACCGTACAAAACGTGCCGAAAACGCCATTTTTCTCCCAATTTGTTTTTGATTTTCGTATTTTTAGTGATAGTGTTCGGGTCGTGCAGGAACAGCCATCTGGCGTTGAGTATTCTGCTCTCAGAGACCGGAATACGCAACCGTAGGGGGAATCATCATCGACCGCTTCCGATGCCGGGAGCGGCCATTTTTCTTGCTGTCCGTCAAAAAGTGCCAAAATCTTCCCTTCCCGCCTGGCATTCCCATTGATAGGTTTTTCGATTCGGGAAAAGCTATGGTTGCGGAAAGAAAAGTCGTTTTCCCCCGGAAAGCGTCTGAACTTTCCGGAAAAAACGACAAAGGAGCGATTTGGGTATGAAGAACAACAACCAGATCAACATCCCCCAGGCCCGTGAGGCCATGGACAAGTTCAAGATGCAGGCCGCTTCCGACCATGGTGTCACAGTTACATATTGAACCCCCGCATTGCTGCGCTGCCGGAACCCAAAATCCATCAAAAATCAGCGGTACGCTCACCTGGCAGCGCAGCCAATCCGGGCCGGTAGTGCCGGCGGACAATGCGTCACGAACGCTGGTGGTAGTGGTTACACCATAGGGTCTGCTTGACCGGCGGCGAGTTGCCGCTGACGATTCGTTACGAACGTTGGGTGATGATCGTTACACCATTGGGTCTGCTCGACCGGAAACGCTCGGTAATCTGGTTGATTGTTCTTTGTCCCGTACAACCGCCTGCGCTTACCGATTCATCGTATATTAAATTCCCGTTGACAAATACTAGGATTCTGGATCCAATGAACATGGATAGATGTGGTTTCCCCAACACAGAAAAAAGCTGGTATCATTGTGATAGAATTATGCCCTACGCAATCCATGCGTGTATCACTGGCATCGCTGCGCAACGGCAGCGGAGGACTGGATGCCCACAGGCAGACAATGCTCAATCGTGCGCCATGTTCTGGTGACTGGGCCAGGTTTCCGCTAGACCACTTGACGATGAAGGATTTGGTGTACCTCACCGCGAAAACAGGGCACGAATTTGCAATTCTCCGTGGAAAGAGTGAGGACATTCTCTTCCACGGCGAGAGTCTCCGATGCACATTCGATGATATTTTGGTTGAGATGCTTTTGGGTAATCGACTTTCAATTTATGGGCACTCTCACCCGGGTGAGGATGTGCCGATTCCATCACCACAGGACAGAGAAACGCTGAAAAAGATCGGTCAGGATTGCAGCAAGCTGATTTCTGGCCGAACAGGGATCGAGATTACGTTTTCTGTGAGTTTGTTTGATGATCTTTTGTAAAGGAGGTAACGCAGTATGTTGGATATTGAAACCGCAAGAAAAATCGGCATCAACGCTTGTATTGACAAGCTGGGGCGCGATTTCGTTTTGGCGAACAAGGAGTTTGCCACGTCCGCATACGGCGAAAGTGAAGATGGTATTTTTTGCTTCGTCGGCGTGGATGATGGCTGCAATTCCTGTAATAGCGACCGGGTTCTTTTTCTTGATTGTCAATCGCGTTTCCCTTACAGAGCCAGCTGCAATGTAAGTCTGCTTGATGGTAAGACACATTTTCTCGAATGTGTCCGCCCGCTTGCCACGACGGTTTGATTTCACCGATATGCTCAATGCCGCCTAGTTAACAGATGGGCGGCATTGTTCTATTCAAAGGAAAGCAGAGCGGGTCGAGAAATCCACTTAAAAAAGCCTTCGAAGGGGAGTGCAAATAGCCGTTCTACCGGGCCAGTAGGGCCGTAATTTCCGGCCAGTCAGGGCCGCAATTGGCGGCCAGCAGGCCGCTTGAAAATAACAAACCGCAATGGTATCATGATCATGCTTTTGACTGTGTCAGAGGATAGGGCAACGCTGAGGAGCTGAACTTAAAATCCGGTTTTCCGGTCTTCTGGATGACATCATTGGCGCGGTAGAATTCTTCGTGGTTCACGATTGCCGGATGCGCGTTTTCTGTCACGATCCACTCGTTTTCAGGGCGTTTCCGAACACTTTTGCTATAACGGTTCCCCTGTCAAGACCACTCTTGAAGAAATAATCGTGAACACATTC